>NZ_JBQCWB010000061.1:0-229 GCF_051957775.1 Neisseria sp. P0016.S008 | reverse complement strand
GCATATTGGTCACCGCTGTTGCGGGTAATCCTGATTGTGGGCAACGGCTGCCCGCCGGCGGTCGTGGGTTCGCCTGATGAAACAAACAGGAGGCGGCCGTGTTTGACTGTTGCGATGGCGTCGTAGCGTTCGGCAATGCGCGACAAGAAGGCGGCGTCGGATTCGTTGCTCTGGTCGATGTGGTCGATTTTTTCGTCTTGGTAGGCGTTTCCGATGATTTGTGTGTAGC
>NZ_JBQCWB010000060.1:0-230 GCF_051957775.1 Neisseria sp. P0016.S008 | reverse complement strand
CGAGAAACCACTGGTTGGGGGGCCCTCTACCCTTGACCCACCCCCAGCAGACACCACCGCCGCCCACTCCGCTTGCGGTTGGGGGTGGGGGTATATGTTAAACTCACTTTGACACTGCCTTTATAAAAAAAACCCCCCCCCCCCCAACAACAAGAACAACAACAAAACACAAAACCCCCACCACAACCCCCAAAAACCCCACAAAATAAAATAAAAAAAACTCGAAAATT
>NZ_JBQCWB010000059.1:0-230 GCF_051957775.1 Neisseria sp. P0016.S008 | reverse complement strand
CTGATTAAGTATTAAAAACTGCATTGGTTTTGCGCTGGCAGCATTTCCAGTAGTTGGCCGGTTTTTTTTTCCAATGATTGTCGCAAAATAGTTTGTTGTTCGGCTGAAAGTTTTTGCATGGTTTGATCCTTTTATTGAGTCGGAAGAGTGAGCATGAGTTTGCGTATAAGGGTAGGCGACAAATAACGGCCGCTGGTATTCAAACGGATCAGGCCGTCTGAATCAGGTTC
>NZ_JBQCWB010000058.1:0-232 GCF_051957775.1 Neisseria sp. P0016.S008 | reverse complement strand
AGTCTGCACTTGGCAAAAACTTTGTTGAGAGGCGGCAATGTGTTGCTGCTAGAAGAACCGTCCAACGACATTGACGTGGAAACCCTGCGAGCGCAGGAAGATGCATTGCTGGAATTTTCCGGCAGCGTGATGGTGATTTCGCACGACCGATGGTTCCTCGACCGTATAGCTAGGCATATCTTGGCTTGTGAAGTCGTCTCTAAATGGGTGTTCTTTTTCGGCAACTATGAGG
>NZ_JBQCWB010000057.1:0-232 GCF_051957775.1 Neisseria sp. P0016.S008 | reverse complement strand
CGGGAAACATCGCCAAACCAATAGCGGTCGAGCATCACATCGCCGACAAGTAGGACTTTGGCTTGTGCAAAACGTGATTTAAGGGTTTCTTGTTGGAACTTTGTTACCATACTGGCTCCATTAAAATCTTTGCGTAAGTCTTTTTATCAGATTTAGTGATCTAACAGCCTAAAAATATCTTGAGGCCAATATACCTGCATATGGTTTTTCGAGTACGACGCCTGTTCATGAT
>NZ_JBQCWB010000056.1:0-232 GCF_051957775.1 Neisseria sp. P0016.S008 | reverse complement strand
CTATAACTGCTGAGGAAATAGCCCTCGACTATGCCGTCTTTCACCACAATACGCGGCTTCGTGGCCACGCCCTCGGCAGCGAATTAAGTGCTGCGGAACGAGCGCAGGATATGCGGTTCTTCACGAAGGATGAGAAACTCGGGAAGAACCTGTTTTCCGATGCTGACAATCAGGAAGCTGCTTTTACGGAAGAGCGAGCCGCCGCTGAGTCCGCCGATAAGGTGGCCGATAA
>NZ_JBQCWB010000055.1:0-232 GCF_051957775.1 Neisseria sp. P0016.S008 | reverse complement strand
CTTTGAAATGGCGCGTATCCGACAACGGCGGCGGTTGCTCCGGCTTCACTTATGGTTTGCCATTGGAAGAAATCAAAACCGACGACGATTTTGAAATCCAGAAAAACGGCCTGACGTTCTTGGTTGACCCTATGAGCTACCAATATCTGGTTGGTGCGGAAATCGACTAAACCGAAAGCCTGCAAGGTTATCAATTCGTCATCCTCAATCCGAATGCAGAGACAACTTGCGG
>NZ_JBQCWB010000054.1:0-233 GCF_051957775.1 Neisseria sp. P0016.S008 | reverse complement strand
TCAATTAATCATTTTGAGAGTAAAAAGCCGTCAGAACATTGGGTTTCAGACTTCTTTTTACATGATGGCTTAGTTATGCCCTACTCTTTCATGTTATATGAAGTTTGAAGCTAACCTGCATAATTTTTATATCTTCTGCCTTGGAATTCAAAAATCTGTTTTAAAATTAAAAGTCTATATTTCAGACGTCCTTTGCTTTATAGCAAACTCGAAATTTAAGCCACGAAATACAA
>NZ_JBQCWB010000053.1:0-233 GCF_051957775.1 Neisseria sp. P0016.S008 | reverse complement strand
GCCCCAGCCTCTTCTCCTGTAAAAGATGCTCCGGAAAGCAGTGAACCGGCAGATTTGATGTTCTAAGCAGAACAAAATACTTAGCAAAAGGCCGTCTGAAATGACTTTTAGACGGCCTTTTCGTACAACTGGATATTGGAAATAGATGCCCCCTCTTTATTCAGACGGCCGTGTTTCTTTCCAAATATGCCGACAAACCGCGCTCGCGCCAAATACAGCTCGGGCAGTCATGG
>NZ_JBQCWB010000052.1:0-233 GCF_051957775.1 Neisseria sp. P0016.S008 | reverse complement strand
CCACCTATCTCGACCTTGCCGCCGAATTGAAAGCCGCTAAAAAAGCAGGGCGCGAGGTGCAGCGTATGAAGGGAAAAAACATCGCCCTGATTTTCGAGAAAACATCGACCCGCACCCGTTGCGCGTTTGAAGTGGCCGCACGCGACCAAGGCGCAGGGGTAACTTATCTGGAACCTTCTGCCAGCCAAATCGGGCATAAGGAAAGCATTAAGGATACGGCGCGTGTTTTAGGG
>NZ_JBQCWB010000051.1:0-234 GCF_051957775.1 Neisseria sp. P0016.S008 | reverse complement strand
CGGCGCACTTTTTCTTCATGCTGCGTGTCGTCGTTCATGTTGGCGGGAGGCGTGACAGGGCGCTGACTGTAAATAAAGACGAATCTCAAGTCGAAGGCAATGTCTTTTACCAGTTTCAAGGTTTGCTCGAACTCGCGCTCGGTATCGCCCGGGAAGCCGACGATAAAGTCGGAGCTGAGGCACAAATCACGACGGATGGCACGCAGTTTGCGGATGATGGATTAGTATTCCAAG
>NZ_JBQCWB010000050.1:0-235 GCF_051957775.1 Neisseria sp. P0016.S008 | reverse complement strand
CTACGCAAAGGGAGAACCCTGCCCAGTCGTGGCCGTCGGCAAATGCATCGGCGACTGCCGCCAGCCAAACGGCATCAAACATCAACACCAACGCATTACCGAGCTTGCCGCCCGACTCCCCGTAACCGATTGGGGCAAAGCGCACGAAATTGAGATTACCGAAACCTATCCCCTGACCGGAAACAGAATTACCCTGCTCTGCGCCGGCGGAGCGTTGGCTTTGCCTGATGGAAGC
>NZ_JBQCWB010000049.1:0-236 GCF_051957775.1 Neisseria sp. P0016.S008 | reverse complement strand
ATTTTCCCCGACCGCTGGATGCCCGACCAATACGACCTCACCCTGCGTGAAAACTTCCCTGACCAACAGCCGGGCGGATTCTCCCAACTAGAATACGGACGCTGGGTATGGACGACGATCAACTCCTTCCAATGGGATTTGAATTACAGCCACCCCTGGGTCTGCCGGGCCATGGCTGGCGAAATGATGTTCGTTGGCAACTTAGGCGTTGATCTTCTGCGCATGGCTGCCGTTGC
>NZ_JBQCWB010000048.1:0-236 GCF_051957775.1 Neisseria sp. P0016.S008 | reverse complement strand
CACAGCGTCATCAGCGAAGAACCTATCTATACGCATCACAACAAAACCAGTCAACACCTTTATAGAAATTATTTTCTGAAATTTTACAAACACCCTGTTTTAACTGGGTTTTTATTTTATAAAAAACTCCAACAACCTTCCTACGCTATCCATAAATACATAAAACACTAAACAATGGCCTTCTGACTTGATCTTTCAGACGGCCTTTTGAATTTGATCTTCGCTTTAATTTATAT
>NZ_JBQCWB010000047.1:0-236 GCF_051957775.1 Neisseria sp. P0016.S008 | reverse complement strand
ATCTGTGTGGCTATTGCCCTGTTGTTCGCCTTCGTTAACCCGTTTGGTAATTGTGCTTCGTAATCAAAACGGATCGATCCTTTAAGATACAGGCTTACGTTCTGTTTGATTAACCAAGATACGAAGGTTAAGTAACGTGAATATTAATGCAACCTTAATTGAGCAAATCCTGTTTTTCTTTGGCTTGGTTTGTTTTAAGATGAAATTCGTATGGCGTCCGATTGCCAAAGAATTGG
>NZ_JBQCWB010000046.1:0-237 GCF_051957775.1 Neisseria sp. P0016.S008 | reverse complement strand
GGGTTTGTTTTGTGGGTGTGGTTGTTTGTCCCCCGGGGGTGTTTGTTGTTGTTTGCTTTTTTGTTCCTTGGTTTTGTTTTAAAAAATTATTTTTATTTTTTTTTTTTTTTTTTTGGGGGGGCAAAAAAAAAAACCCCCCAAAAAACACAAACAAAAAAAAAACAAAACAACACCAAAAAAAAAAAAAAAAAAAAAAACACACAAACCAAAAAAAAAAAAAAACAACACACACACAAA
>NZ_JBQCWB010000045.1:0-237 GCF_051957775.1 Neisseria sp. P0016.S008 | reverse complement strand
AAGCATATTTGAATTCTTCCGGCATCGGCTACACTGCCTATTTCGGCCATGAGCCTTAATTCTTCGTTTTCGACGGCGTTGAATTTGAAACCGACTTGCACAAAACCCGTTACTAAATCACTTCCGAAAGCGGCGATTGGTCAAGCGGCCTGCATTTGGACGGTCAAACCACCGGCCACCGCCCGGCCGTCAAAGTCGGTTATGCACCGGTTGCACCGATTGACTTCGGCCAAGACC
>NZ_JBQCWB010000044.1:0-238 GCF_051957775.1 Neisseria sp. P0016.S008 | reverse complement strand
CGTCAACAGCAACCTCGTCCTCCAAACCAATTACGGCCGTGCCGAAGGTACCGTCAACATCGGTCAGAGCACCAGATTCGTTACCGCGCCTCTGAGCGGCAAGCTTAACCTGAACGTCGCCAACCTCGAAGTCTTCCGCATCTTCCTGCCCTTCGGCCAAACCCTCAAAGGCCGTATGAACGCCGCCGTAAACTTGGCAGGCCGTCTGAACGATCCAAAACTGAGCGGCCTGATTAAC
>NZ_JBQCWB010000043.1:0-239 GCF_051957775.1 Neisseria sp. P0016.S008 | reverse complement strand
CACTATGTGATGATGATTCCGATGGTGCATGGTACATAAATGTTCCGTGCCGGATATTTTTGAAACAGCGTCACGACTAACGAAAATACTTGGTATATTTTGTTGTGTAATTTAGTTTTGCTGCTGCTTGGTTTGGCGATTGTGGCGAGATTGAGCAAAGGGGTTGAGCCGCAATGATTTATGTTGAACTCGTTTACTAACGCTATCTGACCCGCAAAGGTTGGCGGACAGTCTTTCTG
>NZ_JBQCWB010000042.1:0-240 GCF_051957775.1 Neisseria sp. P0016.S008 | reverse complement strand
TATATATTGATTATTTGTGTTGTTATTTATCATGTTTGGCTAGTTTGTTTTATATAGTTCGTGTCTTTTTTATTTGTACATTCTTTTTTGTTTTTGTTTGTTTTTTTGTTTTTTGTTTTCTTTTCGGGGGGGTGTTTTATTTTTTTTTTTTGACTAACATTTTGAAAAAAGGGGATTTTTTTTTTTTTTTACAATACTTGAAAGAACAGTTTACAAAAAATTGGACGCAAAAACCCACTT
>NZ_JBQCWB010000041.1:0-240 GCF_051957775.1 Neisseria sp. P0016.S008 | reverse complement strand
CGACACCGTCTTGCGCGCCTGAGAGTCCATCAAAGAAGAATTGCGCGAACGCTTTGAATTTTTCGCCCGAGAACAACGCCCCGTCGAGCAACAACGCATCGAACAACGCACCCGTTTCGACCTAGAAATGCTCTACGAAATGGGCTTCTGCAAAGGCATCGATAATTACTCCCGCCACTTCTCCGGCAAAAAAGAAGGCGAACCGCCGCCCACTCTGATGGACTACCTGCCCGACTACGC
>NZ_JBQCWB010000040.1:0-241 GCF_051957775.1 Neisseria sp. P0016.S008 | reverse complement strand
CCTACGGGAGGCTGCCGGGTAGCAAGCCTTCAAAACGATAAAAGCCATTGCTATCGGTGATCTGTGGCACAATGGAATTCCCCGTGGCATCGAGCGTGACAGGCTGATTTGTCTGAGCGTTGTAGAGCGTTACCTACACACCTTCAACACCCATTTCAGTTGGCTCTTGCAGACCATTGTGATTGTCATCAAACCAGACATAGTTGCCAACAATGACCGGGCGGTAGATACCCTAGTAGTC
>NZ_JBQCWB010000039.1:0-241 GCF_051957775.1 Neisseria sp. P0016.S008 | reverse complement strand
TCAGCTTGTATATCGAAAAAGGCCCCTAGTTTAGCCGCGATTTGAAAAGCGGCATAGGCGGCTCCGTCGACCTGAAAACCATCGATGCCGACGATATTGTCCCCGAAGGGCAGAAATACGTCTTTGAAGTGAAGGCGGAGGCTTCCAATTATTCTATCAAGCGGCGTGAGAATGCTTATGAACTTTCAGTCGATTATCGAACCTTGCCTATTCACGCAGTAGCAACGGGCGGTATTTGGCG
>NZ_JBQCWB010000038.1:0-246 GCF_051957775.1 Neisseria sp. P0016.S008 | reverse complement strand
AAACTGCACGACTGGGCCGCTAGCTATCCATTTAATATTGAAGAATAAACCTATCTCACCCACATCACCACAGGTACGCACTTTGCCCAAATCTGCCTGTTCTTATTGGTAGAATCGAGTCAAATTCCGGGGGTGTTGCTCCAGACTGCACCACAGAAAAATCAAAGACGCTTCATGATTTGAGGCGATGTTGGCAGTTATGAAATCATCGATTTAGAATTGGCTCGTTACGACGTACTGGCAGAA
>NZ_JBQCWB010000037.1:0-250 GCF_051957775.1 Neisseria sp. P0016.S008 | reverse complement strand
GGTGCCGCGGGGGGGATCAATGATTAAAACGCCCCGTGCAAAAAAAACCCCCCCCCAAAATAAAACACCCCAAAAAAATAAAAAACACCCCCCCCCACACACACCACGTCAGTTTGAAAGAAAAATAGGAAAAAAAAAACAAAAACCAATTTCTATTAATCTAAATGAACTAAAAATAAACAAATAATAACTCCCTAACATTCACGTAAAATAAAAATAATAATAAACATTCAAAACTTAAAACATCACA
>NZ_JBQCWB010000036.1:0-252 GCF_051957775.1 Neisseria sp. P0016.S008 | reverse complement strand
CTTTCAAAAAAGATATGGAAACTGTCGCGCGTCGTTCCTGCCATAAACAATGCAATCAACAGCTCTTCTCCGAGAATGGCAGTTACAAACGACGATATACCGACATTTGGGCGGCCGATTACAGAAAAAACAGGATGTTTCGCTTCTTCCTGTTCCTTTTCAGGCTCAGGGAAGGTTTCGAAAATTTCTTGAATCAGATTATACACGCCATGGCCGTGCGAAACTGAAATAACATAAGGGTCGCCCAAAGCA
>NZ_JBQCWB010000035.1:0-252 GCF_051957775.1 Neisseria sp. P0016.S008 | reverse complement strand
GCCGGACAGTTTTAAACCGTTTTCACCAACTTCAGTGTGCAAGCCTTGCGGCATTTTTTGGATAAATTCCCAATCATTAGCTGCTTTTGCAGCATTAATAATTTCTTCTTCGCTGAAGTTACCGGCTTGAGCATAGGCAATGTTTTCAGAAATCGTACCATTAAACAGGACAACGTTTTGGCTGACGAATGCCATGCGACTGCGCAGACTTTCTAGTGTATTTTCATTGATGTTAACGCCGCTAATCAAGAC
>NZ_JBQCWB010000034.1:0-253 GCF_051957775.1 Neisseria sp. P0016.S008 | reverse complement strand
CGCCGAAACCGGGTACAGAATTGATTTTTGAAGGCGATATCCGCGCCGTCATGATGGTGCGTGCGGAAGAATTGTTTTGCCTTAAATTTGAAGGCGAGCAAACCGTTTACGAACTTTTGGAGCAAAACGGCCATCTGCCCTTGCCCCCTTATATCGACCGCGCGGCCGATGATGAAGACGACAGCCGCTATCAGACCGTGTCCGCCAAAGATCAAGGCGCAGTGGCCGCGCGTTCGATATAAGGGGGCAAGGG
>NZ_JBQCWB010000033.1:0-254 GCF_051957775.1 Neisseria sp. P0016.S008 | reverse complement strand
ACGAGCATAACGTGCGCCGCCGCCATCATCAAGATATCGCCGATAACCATAAATTTGCCGGACAAAAATTTGCGGGCGAAATGCTGCCTGTCAAAGACTACCTTGACATGGCGCTGCTCGCCCAAAGCGGTAATTTCGATGCCCTGAAAAGGGGCGTGCAAATGACTTTGTACGAGTTGCAAAAAGCGATTGATGCCACCCATATTAATGAAATCAATCCACAGGCAGGCGAGAACCTTGACCCGCATTACCAC
>NZ_JBQCWB010000032.1:0-259 GCF_051957775.1 Neisseria sp. P0016.S008 | reverse complement strand
ATATCAAATACAACGGCATTGTGTTTAAGCCGCATTTCATGGATAAAGATGGTTTTCTCGGCGCTGACGAAGCTCAATTCCGAGAAATTGCAGCTGATCTTGACCATACCAACACCCCTTACGATTTCAATTACATCCCCATCCACATTCTTGGTAACATTTATGAACGCTTTTTAGGTAAAGTTATCAGTATTCAAGATGGTAAAGCTCTTATTGAGCAGAAACCTGAAGTCCGTAAAGCAGGCGGGGTGTTTTATAC
>NZ_JBQCWB010000031.1:0-268 GCF_051957775.1 Neisseria sp. P0016.S008 | reverse complement strand
CGCACAAGCAGAATACCTGCGTAGTCAGTGTGAAACCCGCATGACCCGCGAGCGCACGCAATACCTGCGCGGCTATTCCCTCAACTCACACCGATACGGCCGTCTGAACATTCAGACGGCCTGCACGAAAGCACATCACAGCATGCAATACCGAATCCACCGTGAAGGCGATGCCCAAAACACACCCGCTTCCGCCTCCACCCCCGTTGACACCTGGGAGCGCACCACCCTGCGCGACGTCCTCCTTGCCGCCGCCCAAGAACAACGC
>NZ_JBQCWB010000030.1:0-280 GCF_051957775.1 Neisseria sp. P0016.S008 | reverse complement strand
GCAGGCCATCCACTTCATCGAGCGTACGGCCGTAGATGTAGTTGCTGATGCGGTTGCGGAAAACGCTGACGCCGAAGGTGGTTTCGCCGCTGGTTTTCTTGAGGCTGACGTCGATGTTTTGCGAGATCTCGGACTTCAGGTCGGCGTTGCCGCGCTCGTACGTGCTGGTGGCCATGTGCAGGCCCCGGGCGTACAGCTCTTCGGCCGACGGGGCGCGGCTGGCGCGGCTGGCGCGGGTGAACGAGGTGCCCACCTGGTAGCCGGGCGTGAACTTCCACAC
>NZ_JBQCWB010000029.1:0-305 GCF_051957775.1 Neisseria sp. P0016.S008 | reverse complement strand
CTGAAATATTGCGGAACCGATCTGCTGACCCAGCCCGAACGCGCCCTGCAAAAACTGCGCGGCCGCGAAAACGGCATGGTGTTTCAAGAACCCAAGACCGCCCTCAACCCCGACATGCGTGACGGCTAACAAATTTCCGAAGTCCTGTCCCTGCATTTGGGTTTGGATAAAAAACAGGCATGGGCGCGCGCTATCGAACTCCTGGACGAAACCGGAATCCACCAGCCCGAGCAAAAAGCCCAGGCCTATCCTTTCCAACGTTCCGGCGGCCAACGCCAACGCGCCATGATTGCCATGGCCGTATC
>NZ_JBQCWB010000028.1:0-323 GCF_051957775.1 Neisseria sp. P0016.S008 | reverse complement strand
CTACCAAAGTAGACAAACCGGTTACATCGTCGGTTTGTTTCGCAACAGTAAAACCCACTTCCACGGTTTCGAATTTCACCATACCTGCATGTTCGGTAATCATCGGACGGGTATGAGGATCCCAAGTTGCCAAGGTTTGACCAGCTTTAATGGATTCGCCGTCTTGTACCAGCAGGATTGCACCGTAAGGTACTTTGTGACGTTCACGTTCGCTACGGATATCGTCGTGAATCACTACTTCACAAGTACGGCCGATGACAACCAACTCGCCTTTGTTGTTAGCAACGTAACGCATTTGGCTGCTGAAACGTGCTGTACCGTTG
>NZ_JBQCWB010000027.1:0-364 GCF_051957775.1 Neisseria sp. P0016.S008 | reverse complement strand
ACCAGGGAAATCAGTATCGCCCACGAATCTCCCGACCTAAATGAGGCGGTGGTCAATATGGATAAGGCAGCCGTTACTCCGACAGCAGAAAGCCTGAATCAAATCCAGCAGACGACGCAGCAGTTTGAATATGAAACGCAACAAAGGCAGTTGGCGCAATCCCAATCGCGCGGGATGATGATTTCGTAAGCGAAGATGTTGAACCGAATCGAAAGGCCGTCTGAAAAACAGTTTTCAGACGGCCTTTTCAGAATACAAGACAAGGAATACTGTGAGAATACTGTGAAAAGGAAACCTTCGGCTCCATCATGGGTACGTTTAAAGAACCGCTCAACCCGTGGATCAACCCCGTCATTGACGCCGC
>NZ_JBQCWB010000026.1:0-412 GCF_051957775.1 Neisseria sp. P0016.S008 | reverse complement strand
GGATAATACTGAAAAGCATATGGTCGTGTTCGGTCAATTCGGTAGCCGGCATGACGCTGATGGCCAAACCGCTGGCAACCATGTGGCGGATGGTGTTGTTGGAGCTGCCTTGCAGGGTATTGGTCAAACCTTGGATTTTTTGTTTGGAAGCCAATTCGGAACAGCTTGCCAACACTTGGTCGCGCATACAGTTGCCTTCGGAAAGCAGCAACACTTGTTCTTCGCCCAAAAGCTGAGGAGTAACGGCATCGAGTTCTTCAAAGTGATGGCCTTTGGGAACAATGACGAAGAAAGGTTCGTAATACAGAGGCTCGGTCACGATGCCCGGCTATTGGAACGGTTCGGCAACGACGATTGAATCGACATCGCAACGTTTGAGCGACTCGGTCAGGATGTGGGTATAGTTCTCTTC
>NZ_JBQCWB010000025.1:0-482 GCF_051957775.1 Neisseria sp. P0016.S008 | reverse complement strand
AATCACACGCTTCACAAAAAAGCGAAAGAAGTTTTGACCGCACTTGGACATGATGTAAAAGAAACCGTGATTGATGCCGGCTATGATGTTGAAGCAGAAATTGAAAAATTCTTGTGGATGGATGCCGTGATTTGGCAAATGCCAGGTTGGTGGATGCACGAACCTTGGACAGTGAAAAAATACATAGACGAAGTATTAACTGCCGGACACGGCAAGCTTTACCACAGTGATGGTCGTCATCGTGTTAACCCAACTGAAGGCTACGGCACAGGTGGCTTATTACAAGGCAGAAAACACATGCTTTCGCTTACTTGGAATGCGCCGATTGAAGCCTTCACCCGCGAAGGCGATTTCTTTGAAGGTAAAGGTGTGGATGCGTTGTATATGCACTTCCACAAACTCAATGAGTTCATCGGTTTGACCCGTCTGCCGACATTCTTATGTAACGATGTGATCAAAAATCCACAAGTGGAACAATACTT
>NZ_JBQCWB010000024.1:0-535 GCF_051957775.1 Neisseria sp. P0016.S008 | reverse complement strand
CCGCTTTCAGACGGCCTCAATCATTCATCAGAAACACCATGAAACAAAAAATCTTCGTCCTCTACACCGGCGGCACCATCGGCATGACCCAAAGCAGCGCCGGCCTGCGTCCCGACACCGCTCTCGTCGATAAAGCCCTTGCCCCCTTTTCAGATGGCCTTGATTTCGAATGGCACGTTTGCCAGCCGCTCATCGATTCTTCCGCAGTAACGCTGCAAAACCAACGCGACTGGTTGGAGCTTATTATCGCCAAACTGCCTGACTATGACGGCATTTTGGTGCTGCACGGCACAGATACCATGGCATACACTGCCAACCTCTTCGCCCTTTCACTGCAAGGCTTGGACAAACCCATTATCCTGACCGGCTCGCAATGGCCTTACGATGCCGCCAACAGCGATGCGCCGTGCAACCTTGCCACCGCCGTTTCCGCTTTCTCGCTCAAACTCAAACAAGTGGTGATTGCCTTTGACGGCAAGCTCTTCCCCGCCGTCGGCAGCAGCAAAGTCAGCACCGAGACCGCCGCAGGTTTTGA
>NZ_JBQCWB010000023.1:0-607 GCF_051957775.1 Neisseria sp. P0016.S008 | reverse complement strand
TGTCCTGACTCATTCCTTTCAATTCCTGCGGCAGCATCAGCGCGCGGCGCTCTTCGCTTTCCGAAACGCTGCGTTCGCGTCCGCGGCTGACGTTTTTGCGTTTTACTGTGGTATAGCCCAACATTTCGGAGTATTCGTTCGCATCCTGCTGCTCCCTCGGCGTATAGATGATTTGCAGCGCGTGGTTGGTGATGATCGTGCGGGCGTATTCTTTGCCGTAAACGGCGTCCAGTTGGGCGACGGATTGGATAATCGGAAACAGACGGATGTTGTAGCCCGCCATGTAGCTGACGGAATGGGCGATGATTTCCACCCTGCCTATGCTGGTAAATTCGTCCATCAAAAGCAGGCACTGGTGTTTCAAATCGGGATTGTCCTGCGGTAACTCTTTGGTGTTTTGGTTGATAAGTTGGGAGAAGAACAGGTTGACGATAACCCTCGATTCGGCAAGTTTGTTGGGCAGGATGCCGATATAGACGGTCATTTTCTTTTTGCGTACGTCGGTCAGCAGGAAATCGTCGGCGGAAGTGGCGGCGTCAATGACGGGGTTGATCCACGGGTTGAGCGGTTCTTTAAACGTACCCATGATGGAGCCGAAGGTTTCCTT
>NZ_JBQCWB010000022.1:0-1093 GCF_051957775.1 Neisseria sp. P0016.S008 | reverse complement strand
GTGATTGCCTTTGACGGCAAGCTCTTCCCCGCCGTCGGCAGCAGCAAAGTCAGCACCGAGACCGCCGCAGGTTTTGACAACCTGCATTTTGGCGCGCTCACCGAATGGGAGGAAAACAAAGGTTGGCACAATATCCGTACCGCCCTGACCCAACATTCAGACGGCCTCAAACCGCGTCTTCCAAACCCTGAAGCCAAAGTTTCCGTCCGCACACTGATTCCCGGTTATGCCGCGCAAGAACTTTCAGACGGCCTGCCCCACCTTTCCGCACAAGCCCTGATTCTGCAAAGCTACGGCCACGGCAATGCACCGAGCAACGATGCGTTTGTCCGAGCCGTCCAAGCCTTTACGCAACAAGGCAAATTGCTGCTCAACATCAGCCAAGTGCCGCAAGGTTGCGCCGCCGCCGTCTATGCCCAAGGCGATGCTTTGCGTCAGGCAGGTATCATCAACGGCGGCAAATGCAACCTGGAGACCGCCACTGCGCTGATGACCCTTGCCGTATCCCATGACTGGAATGCGGATAAGGTGCAACAAGAATTGCGACAATTAAATCTGCTGTAAACCGCCATTAAACATGACTTTCACCGACACCCACTGTCATCTTGCCGATTCCAAACTTGCCGACACACTGCCTGCCGTACTTGCCGAAGCGCAGGCTGTCGGTGTGGCGCGTTTTATCGTACCGGCTACGTCTCCCAAAGATTGGCAGGCAGTGGCGCAGTTGGAAAGGCCGTCTGAAAACATCCATATCGCTTTGGGTATCCACCCATGGTTTTCAGACGGCCTCAACGAAGCGGCATTCCAAGAGTTAGAGTCCGAATTAATCCGGCATCCGCAAGCATGGGTTGGCGAAATCGGTTTGGATTTTTATGGCAAAGAGCAGACCCAAGCACAACGCGACACGCAGACCGAGGTCTTTATCCGCCAACTTATCCTCGCCCAAAACCTCAACCGCCGCGTCATTATCCATAATCTGAAAGCCACCGCCACCATTGCCGTCGCTGTCAAAACCGCCGGTTTCACACGAGGCGGTATCGTTCACGCCTTCTCCGGCAGCGTAGAAGAAGCGCGGATTTTGGTGAAACTCGGC
>NZ_JBQCWB010000021.1:0-1093 GCF_051957775.1 Neisseria sp. P0016.S008 | reverse complement strand
GTGATTGCCTTTGACGGCAAGCTCTTCCCCGCCGTCGGCAGCAGCAAAGTCAGCACCGAGACCGCCGCAGGTTTTGATAACCTGCATTTTGGCGCGCTCGCCGAATGGGAGGAAAACAAAGGTTGGCACAATATCCGTACCGCCCCGACCCAACATTCAGACGGCCTCAATCCGCGTCTTCCCAATCCTGAAGCCAAAGTTTCTGTCCGCACGCTGATTCCCGGTTATGCCGCGCAAGAACTTTCAGACGGCCTGCCCCACCTTTCCGTCCAAGCCCTGATTCTGCAAAGCTACGGCCACGGCAATGCGCCGAGCAACGATGCGTTTGTCCGAGCTGTCCAAGCCTTTACGCAACAAGGCAAATTGCTGCTCAACATCAGCCAAGTGCCGCAAGGTTGCGCCGCTGCCGTCTATGCCCAAGGCGATGCTTTGCGTCAGGCAGGTATCATCAACGGCGGCAAATGCAACCTGGAAACCGCCACTGCGCTGATGACCCTTGCCGTTTCCCATGACTGGAATGCAGATAAGGTGCAACAAGAATTGCGTCAATTAAATTTGCTGTAAACCGCCATTTAATATGACTTTTACCGACACCCACTGCCATCTTGCCGACCCCAAACTTGCCGATACGCTGCCTGCAGTGCTTGCCGATGCACAAGCCGCCGGCGTGGCGCGTTTTATCGTACCGGCTACATCCCCCAAGGATTGGCATTCCGTTGCGCAGTTGGAAAGGCCGTCTGAAAACATCCATATTGCTTTGGGCATTCATCCGTGGTTTTCAGACGGCCTCAACGAAGCAACATTCCAAGAGTTAGAGTCCGAATTAATCCGGCATCCGCAAGCATGGGTTGGCGAAATCGGTTTGGATTTTTATGGAAAAGAGCAAACCCAAGCACAACGCGACACGCAAATCGACATCTTTATCCGCCAACTCATCCTCGCCCAAAACCTCAACCGCCGCGTCATCATCCATAATCTGAAAGCCTCTGCCGCCATTGCCACCGCCGTCAAAACCTCCGGTTTCACACGAGGCGGTATCGTTCACGCCTTCTCCGGCAGCGTAGAAGAAGCGCGGATTTTGGTGAAACTCGGC
>NZ_JBQCWB010000020.1:0-1577 GCF_051957775.1 Neisseria sp. P0016.S008 | reverse complement strand
CCGGTTTCACACGAGGCGGTATCGTTCACGCCTTCTCCGGCAGCGTAGAAGAAGCGCGGATTTTGGTGAAACTCGGCTTCAAAATCGGCATAGGCTCGCTGCTGCTCAATCCCAATGCCAAAAAAGTCCGTACCGCCTTACAAGCTTTAGACGACACGGATTTCGTTCTCGAAACCGACAGCCCTTTTATGCTCGGCCATGAAACCAATACACCAGCCAATATCCGCCGTATCGCCGAAATTGCCGCCGAACTGCGTGGCATCTCGCTGTCGCAACTGGCTGAAATCACCGAGCAAAACGTGGATTACCTGCTCCATACTTCCCCTTAATATGCCGACTTCAAGGCATCAAAAAGCCTTGCCCAGCCATTTCGTTTCCAAACCGACGCACTCTGCCCTCCCTACCCCATATTCATGAATAAAAAGCGATACAAGGCCGTCTGAAAAAATGTTTTTGGCACAAAATATCGTTCACTCCGTCATCTCGGCTTTTTAACACCGTATTTTCCTTTTGATTGATAAAAAGTATTACGCATATTATTGGGCAAACTTTTTATTTACGTTAAAATATGCTTTTTTTTTGATAATAAGGCCGTCTGAAAAAGGCGGAAACTAATTATGGCTGAACAACATACACACGCTTCCACCTGGAAGAGCAAAATCAATGCTCTGGGCCCGGGTATCATGATGGCTTCGGCGGCAGTCGGCGGCTCGCACCTGATTGCCTCCACGCAGGCAGGCGCACTTTACGGCTGGCAGCTTGCGCTGATTATTATTCTGACCAACCTCTTTAAATACCCATTTTTCCGCTTCAGCGCGCATTACACGCTGGACACGGGCAAAAGCCTGATTGAAGGCTATGCCGAAAAAAGCCGCGTTTATTTGTGGGTATTTTTGATTTTGTGTATTGCATCGGCAACGATTAATGCCGGCGCGGTCGCCATCGTTACCGCCGCCATCGTCAAAATGGCAATCCCATCACTGACGCTCGATACCGGCATAGTGTCCGCCCTGATCATGGCTTCCTGCCTGCTGATTTTGGCAAGCGGCCGCTATAAAGCTTTGGACAACATTTCCAAAATCATCATCGTCAGCCTGACCATTGCCACCGTCGCCGCGGCAGCCGTGGCCATGTCCCGAGGCATGCAGATGAAACCCGACTTTATCGAACCTACCCCTTGGACGCTGGCCGGCTTGGGCTTCTTAATCGCACTGATGGGCTGGATGCCTGCGCCGATTGAAATTTCCGCCATCAACTCTTTGTGGGTAACCGAAAAACAACGCATCAACCCTTCCAGCTACCGTGACGGCATTTTCGACTTCAACGTCGGCTACATCACCAGCGCAGTGTTGGCGGTCGTCTTCTTGGCTTTGGGTGCCTATGTTCAATACGGCAACGGCGAAGCCGTACAAATGGCCGGTGGCAAATATGTCGGCCAGCTGATTAATATGTACGCCGTGACCATCGGCGACTGGTCGCGTCCGCTGGTGGCATTTATCGCCTTCGCCTGCATGTACGGCACCACCATTACCGTAGTGGACGGCTACGCACGCGCGATTGCCGAACCGGTACGCCTG
>NZ_JBQCWB010000019.1:0-1703 GCF_051957775.1 Neisseria sp. P0016.S008 | reverse complement strand
CGAACGCAGCGTTTCGGAAAGCGAAGAGCGCCGCGCGCTGATGCTGCCGCAGGAATTGAAAGGAATGAGTCAGGACAACGAAATTATCCTTTACGAAGGTATGGCACATCCAGCGAAGGTGAACAAGATTCGCTACTATCAGGATGGAATGTTCACCAAACGGCTGAGGAAGCCTGTGGCAGTGGCTTCGTTGAGGGACAAGGGCAAACTTCATACAGATGTAAATAAGGAGCAAGCATGATGCGTTGGAAATCTAAGAAGGTTATTTTATTGACAGGGGGGATTACAGCAACCCTGTTGTTGGCACAGTGTGATACGGTTACAGTCCTTACTTCCGAGATGCTTTTTCGTCCGAAAATTGTCGAACTACCTATGGGAGAAGGAAAAATTGTCAGCTATGAAGTTAACTCTTGGGTTAAGAAACCATATCTGATGATATTGGGTTTCGAATCGGAATATCAAAATTATGGTGAAGCATTTTTCAATGGCAAACTGGAAACTGTTCCTTATAAATTTTCTATAAAATGCTATAAAATAGAAAAAGATTCAGAAATTTTGTTTTATGAAAAAAATTATACCATGAAAGATTTATCCGGAATGGATGGTTGGGATTCTCAAAATCCTGATAAACCTTATGCTTGGGGTGGAAGTTATTCTCTAGGAGGATTTGATTTGTCTTACGGGAGATACCGCTGTGATTTAAAAGACGAGAGTTCGATTGAAATTAAAACATATTTAAAAGAAGCAGGTATTGCCAGAACGGCTTTTCAAATTATACCTTACAAACTTTGGTTTTATTAATTTCTAATTATCTGAAAGGAAGTTGTTATGTCTTCAGCTTATAGATTAACTGTAAAATTTGCTCCATCGGGAGCAGCATATTTTAATGATAAAACACAAAAATGGGAAACTTCCAAATGGGGGCATGTTTGGTTAGAAGCTCGCAAACCCAATGAAAGCTTGGATGAGAAACCATCATTTTCATCAGGATGGTCAACAGGGAGGAGTACAGAAACTGCTAAAGATAACATTAGTCCAGATGATTGGAAAAACTACAGAAGCAGCAAAGGAAATCTAATAAGTTCAATTACAGTTGATATTACTAAAGACCAATTTGATAAAATACAGAACTATGAAAATGCTGTTAGGGAAGAAAAAATACCAGGGTTTGGAAAAAATTACCATGCGGTTTGGGACAGTTGCATTGATTTCTCCGGCAAAGGATTGGGCTTCATTGGTTTGGCAGATAAAGATTTTGATGGAACAGCTTTAGAATGGGATCGCCCTGACAGACAAATTAAACCATTTCTCGACCAAATTGTGAAACATAAATCTAAAGATGCATCAGTAACCGTTAGCTTTCGAGGTAAAGATTACACACTAGGACATAATGAAAGCGTAGATAAATTTTGGGATAGAATAGCCCCATTTTGGTATTTGGAAAATATGACGGTGCAAGAAAATGGACAACAGAACAACCAATATTCCCAGCTTCATTCTCTTAAGATCGAAGACATGCCCCAATACGCGCAAAACATCTACCATCAGGGAAAAGAATGTTTCGTTGATTTTTGTCGACATGAAAACATCCCTTACCGTGAAGAAGATTTGGACAGGATTGGCATGTCGATGGCGGCGGCAGGTTACGCACAAGGGCTGCGCGGTGTGTCGCTGATTGATGTTGACGAACGCACCAGGGAAAT
>NZ_JBQCWB010000018.1:0-1879 GCF_051957775.1 Neisseria sp. P0016.S008 | reverse complement strand
ATCTGACAGTTGCAGTTGGTCCATATGCGCAAGCCAATAAAGAAGCTGCAGTTGCTGTAGGTTCTAACGCTACTGCTGCTGAGTCTAACTCTATTGCCGTGGGTCAAACTGCTACTGCGGCTAACAATAACTCCATTTCTATCGGTACAAAAACAGCTTCTAGAGGCGATAATGCAATTGGTATCGGTGCTTATGCTGAATCAACTGCTGCACGTGGTACCGCTATTGGCGTATTGTCTCAAGCTAATGGCGAGGGCTCATTTGCCGGTGGTGCATCTGCTCAAGCAGTAGGTACTAACTCTGTGGCTATTGGTGGTGCGACAGATGGTACTCTGGGTAATAAAGCAGGTACTGCTGCTAAAGCCACTGGTAATAACTCTATTGCAGTAGGTTCTAAATCAAATGCCCAAAAAGCTGCCGACGTTGCAGTAGGTTATGGTGCGACAGCCAATGGTACTTCAACTGGTTCTGATGGTGACGGCGTGGTGAATAATGCCGGTTCTGCAATGGCGATTGGTACCGACTCTCAAGCAACCGGTATCGTAGCAACTGCCATCGGTCAACGTTCTCAAGCCCTGGCAAACGGCGCGGTAGCATTGGGTGGCGACGCTCAAGCTAAAAAAGGTTCTGCCGTAGCAATCGGTCGCGGTTCTGTAGCCGACGGTATTTCTGCTTCTGCATTCGGTCCTGCTGCTCAAGCAACAGGTAAATACTCAGTAGCTTTGGGCGTACAAAGCCAAGCCACTTCAGAACAAGCCATCGCATTGGGCCGTGGTGCTCAAGCCAATGGTGGTGAATATGCAACTGCTCTGGGTAACGGTGCTCAAGCAACAGCCAAAAACACTCTGGCTTTGGGTACTGAAGCTAAATCTACTATCGAAAACAGCGTAGCCCTGGGTAACGGTTCTACAACCAGCGCATTCTCACCTACTAACAGCGCTACCGTTGGCAAATACACTTACGGTGGTTTTGCAGGCGCAACCAGCGGCTTGGGTAACGGCGCAGTATTGTCTGTAGGCTCTGCAGGTAACGAACGTCAAATCCAAAACGTTGCCGCAGGTCGTATCTCTTCAACTTCTACCGATGCAATCAACGGCTCTCAATTGTACGCTGTTGCAAACCGCATCGAAAACCTGAATCCGTTTGTATTCTCAGGCCATAATGGTAGCGGTAGCTCACCAGCTGAAGGTACATACAAATACGATCCTAAATCAAATGCCAATAACACTCTGAAATTGATCGCCGGTAACGGTTTGACAATGACCTCAAACGGCTCTAACGAATATACCCTGAGCGTAATTGGTGGTGGTTCTACTGGTGCTACCGGTGCAACTGGTCCTAAAGGCGATACTGGTGCTACCGGTGCTAAAGGCGATACTGGTCCTAAAGGCGAAAAAGGCGATACCGGTGCAACTGGTCCTAAAGGCGAAAAAGGCGATACTGGTGCAACTGGTGCTAAAGGCGATACTGGTCCTGCTGGCGAAAACGGCAGCAACTACACTATTGAAGTTGAAGATGATGACGAAAACGGTACCCATACCATCATTATTACTGATCAAAATGAAGGCTCAGTGACTACTACCATCGTTAAAGACGGTAAAAACGGTAAAGATGGTAAAGACGGTGCTACTGGCGCTAAAGGTGACACTGGTGCAACTGGTGCTAAAGGTGACACTGGTGCTACTGGCGCTAAAGGCGACACTGGTGCTACTGGCGCTAAAGGTGACACTGGTGCAACTGGTGCTAAAGGCGATACTGGCGCTAAAGGCGATACTGGTGCTACTGGTGCTAAAGGCGATACTGGTGCTACTGGCGCTAAAGGTGACACTGGTGCTACTGGCGCTAAAGGCGACAAAGGTGATACCGGTGCTACTGGCGC
>NZ_JBQCWB010000017.1:0-3024 GCF_051957775.1 Neisseria sp. P0016.S008 | reverse complement strand
CCTTCGCCTGCATGTACGGCACCACCATTACCGTAGTGGACGGCTACGCACGCGCGATTGCCGAACCGGTACGCCTGCTGCGCGGCAAAGACAAAACCGGCAATGTCGAATTGTTTGCCTGGAACGTCTGGGTTGCAGGTTCGGGCTTGGCCGTGATTTTTTGGTTCAACAGCGCGATGGCCGAGCTGCTCAAATTCGCCATGATCACCGCCTTCGTTTCAGCCCCTGTGTTCGCTTGGCTGAACTACCGCCTCGTCAAAGGCGACAAACGCCACAAACTGACCATGGGCATGAACTTCCTCGCCATCCTCGGCTTGATTTACCTGACCGGATTTACCGTTTTGTTCCTACTGAACCAAACAGGCATCTTGGCTGCGCCTAAATAAGCCCATACTAAAAAAGGCCGTCTGAAACTTAAAAACAGGTTTCAGACGGCCTTTCCAATCAATCATATCTTTTTGAATTTTCATTCAAACCCATTATAATGACTCCTTATTTCGCCGTTGCAGACCACTCGACGGCATCCGTATTTTGGAAAATTTATGAAGCCGTCTATCTTAGAAAAACTACAACAACTCAGCGACCGACTGGAAGAAGTCACGCACCTGCTCGGTCAGCCTGAAGCCACGTCCGACATGGACAACTACCGCAAACTCACACGCGAACACGCAGAACTGACCCCCATTGTCGAAGTCTTTCAAAACTATCAGCTGGCGCAAAGCGACTTGGCAGATGCCGAAGAAATGCTGTCCGACCCTGAAATGAAAGACTTCGCTGCCGAAGAAATCGAAGCGGCAAAAGCCAAAATCGACGAACTCGATACCGAGCTGCAAAAACTGCTGCTACCCAAAGATGCCGACGACGATAAAAACATCTTTATCGAAGTACGCGCCGGTACCGGTGGCGACGAAGCCGCGCTGTTTGCAGGCGATTTGTTGCGCATGTACAGCCGCTACGCCGAACGCAACCGCTGGCAGGTTGAAATCGTTTCCGCCAACGAAAGCGAATTGGGCGGCTATAAAGAAGTCATCGCCCGCATTATCGGCTTGGGCGCGTACAGCCGTCTGAAATTTGAATCCGGCGGCCACCGTGTGCAACGCGTCCCTGCCACCGAAAGCCAAGGCCGCATCCACACTTCGGCCTGTACCGTTGCCGTCATGCCCGAAGCGGACGAACTCGAAGACATCGAATTGAACCCCGCAGACCTGCGCATCGATACCTTCCGCGCATCCGGCGCAGGCGGTCAGCACATCAACAAAACCGACTCCGCCGTCCGCATTACCCACTTGCCGACAGGCATGGTGGTCGAATGCCAAGACGGCCGCAGCCAACACGCCAACAAAGCGCAGGCGATGAAAGTCCTCGCCGCACGCCTGAACGACGCGCAAAAACGCGAAGCCCAAGCCAAAGAAGCCGCCGAACGCAAATCCCTGATCGGCAGCGGCGACCGCAGCGAACGCATCCGCACCTACAATTACCCACAAGGCCGCGTGACCGACCATCGCATCAACCTTACCCTGCACAAACTGGATTTTGTGATGGACGGTGATTTGGAAGAAATCACCAATGCCCTGATTGCCGAGCATCAAGCCGAGCTTTTGGCGACAATGGGGGATTGATGGATTTGGTCCATTGCGTTTATACTTTTCAGACGGCCTGATGACATATGTCAATATGACCGTGTATATGTTATCCCAAAGTGATAAAATGCAGCACCAGCTGCACAACAGCAACACCCTTCTACAATCACCGAAAGAGAGGACACAAAATGGCAAAAATCCTGATCGCACCGGTATCTACCGGCCTGAGCGCCGATGCAGCGGCAAAAGCATTTGCAGCGGCATTGAATGCGCAAGTTTTCCAAGCCGTTGACTCCACTACAGAAGCCCTGTTGGCTCAAGGCAAGAGCGACGACTGGTTTGACGCACTTGTCGGTAAAGTTGCAGCATTGAACGCAGATAATCTCGTTATCGAAGGTATTACTCCTGATGCAGACAAATTGTTCTTGGCAGGCAAAAACGTTGAATTGGCACTGTCTTTGGACGCAGGCGTTGTCTTGGCGTTGAAATCCGACAATACCGACGCGGCCGCTATCGCCCAACAATTAAACCTCGCCAAACAGCTCTACACTAATTCCCCGGGCTTATTGGAAGGTTTCATCATTGACGGCATAGCCGCAGCTTTAGGCGCACAAGTTGCCGAGCAAACCGGCCTGACTTTCTTCGGCTCCAGCGACAAACTGCAAGACGTATCCGCTTTGGCCAAACGCGAAGCCAAACGCCTGTCTCCAGCCCAATTCCGTTACAACCTGATCGATTTTGCCCGCAAAGCCGATATGCGCATCGTTCTGCCTGAAGGCGCAGAACCGCGCACCGTCGCCGCTGCCGCTATCTGTCACGAAAAAGGCATCGCCCGTTGCGTACTGTTGGCGACCCGCGAAGAAGTTGAGGCCGTAGCGAAAGAACGCGGCATCTCCCTGCCTGATTCTTTGGAAATCATCGATCCTGCTTCTTTGGTTGAACAATACGTCGAGCCAATGTGCGAATTGCGCAAATCCAAAGGCCTGACTCCTGAAGACGCACGCAAACAGCTGCAAGACACCGTCGTACTCGGCACCATGATGATGGCTCAAAACGACGTAGACGGTTTGGTTTCCGGTGCAGTCCACACTACTGCCAACACCATCCGCCCTGCCTTGCAACTGATTAAAACCGCTCCGGGCGCAAGCCTCGTATCCAGCGTATTCTTCATGTTGCTGCCTAACCAAGTTTTGGCATTTGCCGACTGCGCGGTTAATCCGAACCCAACTCCGGAACAACTGGCCGACATCGCCATCCAATCTGCCGACAGCGCCAAAGCCTTCGGTATCGATCCAAAAGTAGCCATGATTTCCTACTCTACCATCAACTCAGGCAGCGGCCCTGATGTCGATGCAGTGATCGAAGCCACCAAACTGGCGAAAGAAAAACGCCCTGATTTGGCCATCGAAGGCCCGCTGCAATACGATGCGGCTACCGTTCCATC
>NZ_JBQCWB010000016.1:0-6230 GCF_051957775.1 Neisseria sp. P0016.S008 | reverse complement strand
GGTGTTGACTGGTTTTGTTGTGAGGCGTATAGTTCGGTTCTTCGCTGCTGACGCGGTGAAGAAAACGAAGCAGACAGTATAACACAGTTAGTTGAAATTTTCGATAATTTTAGTTGACATTTGCTAAATGTACTGTATAATTCGATTTGCTCTTTAAAAAAACAGATTACCGATAAGTGTGAGTGCATTAGGCCTCACACTGTTTGAAAGACAGACAAGATGATGTTTTAGACATTGTCCTGTCGGTTTCTTTGAAGCAGACCAGAAGTTATAAGTTAGAGATTGAACATAAGAGTTTGATCCTGGCTCAGATTGAACGCTGGCGGCATGCTTTACACATGCAAGTCGAACGGCAGCACAGAGAAGCTTGCTTCTTGGGTGGCGAGTGGCGAACGGGTGAGTAACATATCGGAACGTACCGAGTAATGGGGGATAACTAATCGAAAGATTAGCTAATACCGCATATTCTCTGAGGAGGAAAGCAGGGGACCTTCGGGCCTTGCGTTATTCGAGCGGCCGATATCTGATTAGCTAGTTGGTGGGGTAAAGGCCTACCAAGGCGACGATCAGTAGCGGGTCTGAGAGGATGATCCGCCACACTGGGACTGAGACACGGCCCAGACTCCTACGGGAGGCAGCAGTGGGGAATTTTGGACAATGGGCGCAAGCCTGATCCAGCCATGCCGCGTGTCTGAAGAAGGCCTTCGGGTTGTAAAGGACTTTTGTCAGGGAAGAAAAGGCTGTTGCTAATATCGACAGCTGATGACGGTACCTGAAGAATAAGCACCGGCTAACTACGTGCCAGCAGCCGCGGTAATACGTAGGGTGCGAGCGTTAATCGGAATTACTGGGCGTAAAGCGAGCGCAGACGGTTACTTAAGCAGGATGTGAAATCCCCGGGCTCAACCTGGGAACTGCGTTCTGAACTGGGTGACTAGAGTGTGTCAGAGGGAGGTAGAATTCCACGTGTAGCAGTGAAATGCGTAGAGATGTGGAGGAATACCGATGGCGAAGGCAGCCTCCTGGGATAACACTGACGTTCATGCTCGAAAGCGTGGGTAGCAAACAGGATTAGATACCCTGGTAGTCCACGCCCTAAACGATGTCAATTAGCTGTTGGGCAACTTGATTGCTTAGTAGCGTAGCTAACGCGTGAAATTGACCGCCTGGGGAGTACGGTCGCAAGATTAAAACTCAAAGGAATTGACGGGGACCCGCACAAGCGGTGGATGATGTGGATTAATTCGATGCAACGCGAAGAACCTTACCTGGTCTTGACATGTACGGAATCCTCCAGAGACGGAGGAGTGCCTTCGGGAGCCGTAACACAGGTGCTGCATGGCTGTCGTCAGCTCGTGTCGTGAGATGTTGGGTTAAGTCCCGCAACGAGCGCAACCCTTGTCATTAGTTGCCATCATTTAGTTGGGCACTCTAATGAGACTGCCGGTGACAAGCCGGAGGAAGGTGGGGATGACGTCAAGTCCTCATGGCCCTTATGACCAGGGCTTCACACGTCATACAATGGTCGGTACAGAGGGTAGCCAAGCCGCGAGGTGGAGCCAATCTCACAAAACCGATCGTAGTCCGGATTGCACTCTGCAACTCGAGTGCATGAAGTCGGAATCGCTAGTAATCGCAGGTCAGCATACTGCGGTGAATACGTTCCCGGGTCTTGTACACACCGCCCGTCACACCATGGGAGTGGGGGATACCAGAAGTAGGTAGGGTAACCGCAAGGAGCCCGCTTACCACGGTATGCTTCATGACTGGGGTGAAGTCGTAACAAGGTAGCCGTAGGGGAACCTGCGGCTGGATCACCTCCTTTCTAGAGAAAGAAGAGGTCTGATGCATTCACACTTATCGGTAAACTGTAAAAGATGCGGAAGAGAAAAGCTTGAGTGAAGACAAGATTCGCTTAAGAAGAGAATCCGGGTTTGTAGCTCAGCTGGTTAGAGCACACGCTTGATAAGCGTGGGGTCGGAGGTTCAAGTCCTCCCAGACCCACCAAGAACGGGGGCATAGCTCAGTTGGTAGAGCACCTGCTTTGCAAGCAGGGGGTCATCGGTTCGATCCCGTTTGCCTCCACCAAGAACTTTACAAATCAAAGGAAGCCTGCTATACTTAGCAGCTTATTTTGATTTGCGAAGTGAAATATCGACGCATCGATCTTTAACAAATTGGAAAGCCGAAATCAACAAACAAAGACAATGAGTTTGTTTTGATTTTTTGTTCTTTGCAAAGGATAAAAAATCTCTCGCAAGAGAAAAGAAAACAAACACAGTATTTGGGTGATGATTGTATCGACTTAATCCTGAAACACAAAAGGCAGGATTAAGACACAACAAAGCAGTAAGCTTTATCAAAGTAGGAATTTCAAGTTTGCTTCCCTAGTCAACGGGTAGGCAAACGAAGTCAAAGAGGTTCTTGAAATGATAGAGTCAAGTGAATAAGTGCATCAGGTGGATGCCTTGGCGATGATAGGCGACGAAGGACGTGTAAGCCTGCGAAAAGCGTGGGGGAGCTGGCAATAAAGCTATGATCCCGCGGTGTCCGAATGGGGAAACCCACCTCTTAGGAGGTATCCTTATCTGAATACATAGGATAAGCGAAGCGAACCCGGAGAACTGAACCATCTAAGTACCCGGAGGAAAAGAAATCAACCGAGATTCCGCAAGTAGTGGCGAGCGAACGCGGAGGAGCCTGTACGTAATAACTGTCGAGATAGAAGAACAAGCTGGGAAGCTTGACCATAGTGGGTGATAGTCCCGTATTCGAAATCTCAATAGTGGTACTAAGCGTACAAAAAGTAGGGCGGGACACGTGAAATCCTGTCTGAATATGGGGGGACCATCCTCCAAGGCTAAATACTCATCATCGACCGATAGTGAACCAGTACCGTGAGGGAAAGGCGAAAAGAACCCCGGGAGGGGAGTGAAATAGAACCTGAAACCTGATGCATACAAACAGTGGGAGCACCCTTGTGGTGTGACTGCGTACCTTTTGTATAATGGGTCAACGACTTACATTCAGTAGCGAGCTTAACCGAATAGGGGAGGCGTAGGGAAACCGAGTCTTAATAGGGCGAACAGTTGCTGGGTGTAGACCCGAAACCGAGTGATCTATCCATGGCCAGGTTGAAGGTGCCGTAACAGGTACTGGAGGACCGAACCCACGCATGTTGCAAAATGCGGGGATGAGCTGTGGATAGGGGTGAAAGGCTAAACAAACTCGGAGATAGCTGGTTCTCCCCGAAAACTATTTAGGTAGTGCCTCGAGCAAGACACTGATGGGGGTAAAGCACTGTTATGGCTAGGGGGTTATTGCAACTTACCAACCCATGGCAAACTAAGAATACCATCAAGTGGTTCCTCGGGAGACAGACAGCGGGTGCTAACGTCCGTTGTCAAGAGGGAAACAACCCAGACCGCCAGCTAAGGTCCCAAATGATAGATTAAGTGGTAAACGAAGTGGGAAGGCCCAGACAGCCAGGATGTTGGCTTAGAAGCAGCCATCATTTAAAGAAAGCGTAATAGCTCACTGGTCGAGTCGTCCTGCGCGGAAGATGTAACGGGGCTCAAATCTATAACCGAAGCTGCGGATGTCAGTTTACTGGCATGGTAGGGGAGCGTTCTGTAGGCCGATGAAGGTGCATTGTAAAGTGTGCTGGAGGTATCAGAAGTGCGAATGTTGACATGAGTAGCGATAAAGCGGGTGAAAAGCCCGCTCGCCGAAAGCCCAAGGTTTCCTACGCAACGTTCATCGGCGTAGGGTGAGTCGGCCCCTAAGGCGAGGCAGAAATGCGTAGTCGATGGGAAACAGGTTAATATTCCTGTACTTGATTCAAATGCGATGTGGGGACGGAGAAGGTTAGGTTAGCAAGCTGTTGGAATAGCTTGTTTAAGCCGGTAGGTGGAAGACTTAGGCAAATCCGGGTCTTCTTAACACCGAGAAGTGATGACGAGTGTCTACGGACATGAAGTAACCGATACCACGCTTCCAGGAAAAGCCACTAAGCTTCAGTTTGAATCGAACCGTACCGCAAACCGACACAGGTGGGCAGGATGAGAATTCTAAGGCGCTTGAGAGAACTCAGGAGAAGGAACTCGGCAAATTGATACCGTAACTTCGGGAGAAGGTATGCCCTCTAAGGTTAAGGACTTGCTCCGTAAGCCCTGGAGGGTCGCAGAGAATAGGTGGCTGCGACTGTTTATTAAAAACACAGCACTCTGCTAACACGAAAGTGGACGTATAGGGTGTGACGCCTGCCCGGTGCTGGAAGGTTAATTGAAGATGTGCAAGCATCGGATCGAAGCCCCAGTAAACGGCGGCCGTAACTATAACGGTCCTAAGGTAGCGAAATTCCTTGTCGGGTAAGTTCCGACCCGCACGAATGGCGTAACGATGGCCACACTGTCTCCTCCTGAGACTCAGCGAAGTTGAAGTGGTTGTGAAGATGCAATCTACCCGCTGCTAGACGGAAAGACCCCGTGAACCTTTACTGTAGCTTTGCATTGGACTTTGAAGTCACTTGTGTAGGATAGGTGGGAGGCTTTGAAGCAGAGACGCCAGTCTCTGTGGAGCCGTCCTTGAAATACCACCCTGGTGTCTTTGAGGTTCTAACCCAGACCCGTAATCCGGGTCGGGGACCGTGCATGGTAGGCAGTTTGACTGGGGCGGTCTCCTCCCAAAGAGTAACGGAGGAGTTCGAAGGTTACCTAGGTCCGGTCGGAAATCGGACTGATAGTGCAATGGCAAAAGGTAGCTTAACTGCGAGACCGACAAGTCGAGCAGGTGCGAAAGCAGGACATAGTGATCCGGTGGTTCTGTATGGAAGGGCCATCGCTCAACGGATAAAAGGTACTCCGGGGATAACAGGCTGATTCCGCCCAAGAGTTCATATCGACGGCGGAGTTTGGCACCTCGATGTCGGCTCATCACATCCTGGGGCTGTAGTCGGTCCCAAGGGTATGGCTGTTCGCCATTTAAAGTGGTACGTGAGCTGGGTTTAAAACGTCGTGAGACAGTTTGGTCCCTATCTGCAGTGGGCGTTGGAAGTTTGACGGGGGCTGCTCCTAGTACGAGAGGACCGGAGTGGACGAACCTCTGGTGTACCGGTTGTAACGCCAGTTGCATAGCCGGGTAGCTAAGTTCGGAAGAGATAAGCGCTGAAAGCATCTAAGCGCGAAACTCGCCTGAAGATGAGACTTCCCTTGTGGTTTAACCACACTAAAGAGTCGTTCGAGACCAGGACGTTGATAGGTGGGGTGTGGAAGCGCGGTAACGCGTGAAGCTAACCCATACTAATTGCTCGTGAGGCTTGACTCTATCATTTGAAGAACTTCAAAAGATAAAAGCTTACTGACTGATTCAGTCATCACCAAATAATTGATTAAGGCTTTACCGATTTGTAACAGTTTAAGTTTGGCGGCCATAGCGAGTTGGTCCCACGCCTTCCCATCCCGAACAGGACCGTGAAACGACTCAGCGCCGATGATAGTGTGGTTCTTCCATGTGAAAGTAGGTCACCGCCAAACACCCATTCTGAAGCCCCCGACTAATGTCGGGGGCTTTTTACATGCCTGTTGTTTCTGTCGGTTTGGTGGGAGGTAACAGGTATTGTATGATTACCCTGTTGTTATTCTTGAACAAAAATACCGAAAGGTACGGTTAACCGCTTGGAATATTTGAAATCAAACGGTATTTGCGTTAATATGTCGTAAGCATTTATGTGGGTATGGGCTGTTGCCCTATCTGCGTATGTGCAGTGTTTACGGAGTGGGATAAAACCATTCTGTAGACTTTATGACTGATTCAATCAAATATGTTATGGGAAAAAATCTGATGAAGAAATTTTTATTTGGTGCGTTTGCCGCCGTGTGTGCGGCGTTCTCTTTGGCCGCCGTGAACATCAATACCGCGTCTCCTGCCGAACTGGAGGCCTTGCCCGGTATCGGCCCGGCTAAGGCGAAATCGATTGTGGAATACCGTCAGAAGAACGGTGCGTTCAAATCGGTGGAGGAGCTGAAAAACGTGAAGGGCATCGGTGATGCGGTGCTGAACAAGTTGAAGGCGGAAGCGACGGTTTCTTCTGTCGCGCCTAAGGCCGCCCAGCCTGCCGTGAAAAAATAAGCCTGACGGTTAACTGCCGTATACGCCGCCCCGAGGCCGAACCGTTTGCCGGTTTGGGCTGACGGGCGGCTTTGTATGGGGCCGGGAATGAGAGCTTGGGC
>NZ_JBQCWB010000015.1:0-6286 GCF_051957775.1 Neisseria sp. P0016.S008 | reverse complement strand
GGTGCCGCCGGTGTAGAGGACGAAGATTTTTTGTTTCATGGTGTTTCTGATGAATGATTGAGGCCGTCTGAAAGCGGAGAAGTGTTTCAGACGGCCTGGAATGGTTTATTGATTGGCTTGTTTTTTAGCTTTTGCAGCGCGTTTTTCGTGTAATTTTTCACGGAAGAAGGTATGGCGGCGGTGTTTTTTCCACCAAATCCAGCCGACAATGACTGCGCCGATGCCCAGTACCACAAAGATACCGGATTGCAGACTGTGCATTTTTGCCATCAACCAATCGATGTTGTGCGCACCGTAGTCGCCCAAATAAATCCAAACCGGCACGGAAATCAACGCGGCAAGCCCGTCCATCAGGATGAAACGGGTATAGGAAACTTTACGGCTGATACCTGCGCTCACAAAAACGGCAGTACGCAGGCCGGGCAGGAATCGGGCAACGAATAAAACCCAGTTGCCGTATTTATCGAATTTTTCCTGTACTTGGGCATAGCGTTTGGGTGTCATTACGCGCGCAATGGGTTTGAACTTGAGGATTTTCTGCCCCCACACGCGTCCGGCAACAAACATAAATCCGTCACCCGCCAATACGCCGAGCATACCGACGACAACCATCCAATGCGAGTTGGTATAACCCAGGCCGGAAATTACACCGCCGGTTACCAGCGTCAAATCTTCAGGAATCGGCACGCCGAAGCCGCAAATAACCAAAACGAAAAACACGGCCGCATAGCCGTATTCAACGAAAAAAGATTCTAAAAATGCAAACATGGCCGCCGTCCCACGATAGATATTGATTGATGACTGGATTAAGTTGGAATTCTACCAAAGATAAGGCCGTCTGAAAGCAATCACAAGCAGATATTGTTCAAATTTGACGGTAGTTTGCAAAAAATATGGAAATTTGGATGTGGAAAGTTGGGATATGGACGGATTTGGCAGGTACAATAGCTGCTGGTTTATCTTTCAAACCCGAAATGGCGGTCTGTTTTCAGACGGCCTGTTCAGGAAAATGAAATCATGAAATACAGAGATTTGCGAGAATTTATCGCCGGATTGGAAGCCGAGGGCAAACTCAAGCGCATTCAGCATCCGGTGTCGCCGCATTTGGAAATGACCGAAATTGCCGACCGCGTGCTGCGCGCCGAGGGGCCGGCGTTGCTGTTTGAAAACCCGATTAAGCCTGACGGTACGCGCTACGATTATCCCGTGTTGGCGAATCTGTTTGGCACGCCCGAACGCGTGGCGCTGGGCATGGGCGCGGACAGTGTGTCCAAGCTGCGCGAAATCGGGCAGACGCTGGCGTATTTGAAAGAACCCGAACCGCCCAAAGGCATTAAAGACGCGTTTTCCAAACTGCCGCTGTTGAAAGATATTTGGAGTATGGCGCCGAACGTGGTAAAAAATGCGCCGTGTCAGGAAATCGTGTGGGAAGGCGAAGACGTTGATTTGTATAAACTGCCGATTCAGCATTGCTGGCCGGAAGACGTTGCGCCGCTGGTTACATGGGGTTTGACCGTCACGCGCGGCCCGTACAAAAAACGCCAAAATCTCGGCATTTACCGCCAACAATTAATCGGCAAAAACAAGCTGATTATGCGCTGGCTGTCGCATCGCGGCGGTGCATTGGATTATCAGGAATTCCGCAAACTCAATCCTGACACGCCGTATCCCGTCGCCGTCGTGCTCGGTTGCGATCCTGCCACCATTTTGGGCGCGGTAACGCCTGTTCCCGATACCTTGAGCGAATACCAATTTGCCGGACTGTTGCGTGGTTCACGGACGGAGCTGGTGAAATGTATCGGCAACGATTTACAAGTGCCTGCCCGTGCAGAAATCGTATTGGAAGGCGTGATTCATCCCAACGAAACCGCGTTGGAAGGCCCATACGGCGACCACACGGGCTATTACAACGAGCAGGACCATTTTCCTGTGTTTACGGTCGAACGCATCACCATGCGCGAAAACCCGATTTACCATTCGACCTACACAGGCAAACCGCCCGATGAACCTGCCGTTTTGGGCGTGGCGTTGAACGAAGTGTTCGTACCGCTCTTGCAAAAGCAGTTTCCCGAAATCACTGATTTCTACCTGCCGCCCGAAGGCTGCTCCTACCGCATGGCAGTGGTGAGCATGAAAAAACAGTACGCCGGACACGCCAAGCGCGTGATGATGGGCTGCTGGTCGTTCCTGCGCCAGTTTATGTACACCAAATTCATCATCGTGGTGGATGACGATGTGAACGTGCGCGACTGGAAAGAAGTCATCTGGGCAGTCACCACGCGCATGGATCCCGTACGCGATACCGTTTTGATGGAAAACACGCCCATCGACTACCTCGACTTCGCCAGCCCCGTCAGCGGACTCGGCGGCAAAATGGGTTTGGATGCGACCAACAAGTGGCCGGGCGAAACCGACCGCGAATGGGGACGGGTGATCAAAAAAGACCCTGCCGTTACGGCCAAAATCGATGAGATTTGGGAGAGTTTAGGCTTGTAGATGTCATTTCTATTGGAATTTATACTTCAAATCGTGATGGAAATGATTGGGGCAGTGTTTGAAGGTACGGTAGAAATATTAAGGCTCGATTGGAGAAAAAGAAAACTCTCCAAAAAAGGCTTGATAATGTTGGCGATATGGTTTGCCATCATTGTTGCACTGATTGTGTATATGGTCATTCCTAAGTAAACATCTTATTCTGACAAGGCATCTGTTAAAAGGCCGTCTGAAACTTTTTGGGTTTCAGACGGCCTTTAATTTGAAAATTTAGCGCGGTTTGAGCCACTTCCATTGTTCTTGTATGGTTTCTTGCAGGGCTTTTTGTTTTTCTGCCGGTGTGTTCATGCCATTGGTCAAGCGGCTGTAATCAAGGGTAATGGAAGGGTTTTGTACGGTTCCGCCGATTTTGAGGGGAATCGGTTTGTTTTTGGGTTGCAGCACGTTGCTGATAAGCAGGTTTTCCGATAGCTTTTGGGTATTCAAATCGGTATAGCCGCTGCTGACAACGTGCAGGCTGTCGGAAAACAGTTCGGTGTTGATATGATGGCTGATGCCTTTTTCAATTTCGCTATTGAGGGTGAAATGATGGAAAGGGGTTTTGAGGTTGCTGTTGTCGATTTTTTCCGAAGAGATGCCGTTTTTCAGAATGCTGTCCATATCGATGCCGTGCCATGCGCCGTTGGTAATATCAAGGAGCAGGCTGCCGTTTAGGGCTTGTATCATTTGGGCGCGGTCGTTACCGGTGGTTTTAATGTCGATAACGGCGTCGCCGCTGCCGCTGAAGCTGTGGAAACCGAACAGGTCTTGCAGCAGCGGCTGAATTTGTATGCCTTTTGCGTTTTGCTGAAGGTGGTAGGAAGCAGGTTGGGTCGCCGCAATACTCAGGCCGCCCTCGGTTTTGCCACCATAAAGCCCGGCTTTGAAACGGTGCAGGGCGATATGTTCTTTATCGGCGGTGAGCAGGGATTCGATGTTTTCTAATTGCAGTCCGGCAGTTTGAATGCTGCCGATTCGGAGGTTGGCCTCAATGTCGGGCAACCAGGATTTGGCTAGCAGGGAAGGAAGATTCAGTGATGGCTGGGTTTTCAGATCTTCCAAATAAGGGGTCAGATTGAGTTTTTGTAAGGCGATACCGGCGTCAAGGTGCGGACGAGGTTGGGCATCGCGTTGGTATTTAAAGGCCAAGGCAAGGGCTTGTCTGTCAAATGCGCCTTTCAGACGGCCTTCCCATGTATTGAGGCTGAAATTGGCCTGTCCTTCAAGGGTGCTGATAAATCGGGGGCGGGGAAGGCGGTTGATGGTATCTTGCAGGGTGCTGAAGTGCAGTTTGGACGCTTCGATGCCTTTGCCTTTTTGCCAAACCAACGGGCTGGAAAAGGTAAAGTTGGTTTGGAGGCGGTCGTCTTTATGGCTGCCTTTGAGTTCAAAATTGGCGGCAGTCAAGACGGTTGGATAGAGGTTGGCTTTGTCCAGTTTGAATGAACCGTCCCATTGGTTGTTTTCACTGCCGGCAGTCAATGCGCCGTTGAGTGTGTTGAGGTGCAAATAGCCATTTTTGAATTGCAAGAGGGGAGAACGTGCGTTGATATGCAAGTTTTGATAGTCGCTTTCGGCTTGCAGATTGAAGTCGCGGAAGAGGGCGGTTTGGTTTTGCCAATTAAGGCTGCCTGCAATTTGGGCATCCAGCTTGTTTTTGAGTAATACGGTTTGCAGGTTCAGCTTAAGGGCGGGAACACTCCAACCGGCATTGTTGGGTACCAGATAGCCTGCACCCTGCCAACTGATAGGATTGCCGATGTTTTGTAGTGTGCCGCTGATGTCGAAGGGGCGGCCGTCTGAATCGGCTTGCTGCAGGGAAAATTGCAGATTGTTTAAGGCAATATTTTGCTCTTTAGTGTGATAACGGATGCTGCCGTTATTGATGATGATGCGGTTGAGCTGAAAACTTTTTTTTGACGATGGGTCTTGTTGCAGGCAGGCGGGCAGATGGTGTTTTGAGTCCAGTGTCAGTGTCGGGTTTAAAAGAATCCATTTCTCAATTATGGGCGCATCCGACCATAGGCTGCTCCAGCCAAAGCCCATTTTGGATTCGGCGATGTTCAGCGTCGGCGTGTCAGGTTCGGAAGAGGAAAGGCTGAGGTCTTTTAAAATCAGCGTGGGGCGCGGCAGCCATTTTCTGTCGATAGTGGCGTTGTATTTGATTTGGCAGCCATGGGCGGAAAAGTTTTTTTGTATGAATGCGTCGATGTTTTCTGTGTTGAATATGCGGAACATTAAGGCACTCAATACCGCCGCGAGGCATAAAAGCGCGGTAATGCTGAAAACCAGGGTTTTCAGCCAAAATTTTCCTGAGTGCAACATGGAATGAACAGACAATTCAGATTCTCGTTTTGATGGGAGCTTTAAGGAGTGATTGGGAGTTTAAGCCTTGCTGCTTAAGCGTGTGGAAGTATAACACAGAGTAGGCCTGTGTTTCAGACGGCATGGGCATGTGAATAAAAACACCGCCCAAAGGCGGTGTTGATTTAAGCATAAATTATTTACGCAGACCCAGGCGGGTAATCAGTGTACGGTAAGTATCAGGCTGAGTACGGCGCAGGTAAGACAGCAGGCGACGACGTTGGCTAACCATTTTCAACAGGCCGCGACGGCTGTGGTGGTCTTTAGGGTTGGCTTTGAAGTGAGGAGTCAGGTCGTTGATGCGGAAAGTCAACAGAGCGACTTGTACTTCAGAAGAACCGGTATCGCCTTCTTTGCGTTGGAAATCTTTAACAATTTGTGCTTTTTGTTCTACGGTCAATGCCATGATGGATAACTCCGAAAATACAAAGAACCTTTTCAGGTTCGGACAAGTTTGCCAAGCCAAACGACCTAAGCAAACTCCTAAGTGCCTTTTTATAAAGACGGGCGGATTATGCCACAATTTGTCTTTGTGTGCCACATCTTTTCAGACGGCCAAAAAAAGCGGCGATACCTTCCAGTACCGCCAAAGCTGCTTTGGTGATAAAACTAAACTTTATTTGCTTGCACAGCGGAAGCCTAAGTTATTTAAAACATATTTGGATTGCAGGCTGGTACGGATGCCGTAGCGCAAGAAAGCCGCATAGTTGGATGGGTCGCTTGAGCCTACGGATGCGCCGCTACAGAACATTTGTGTGTTGGACGAACCGGCTGAGAGTTGGCTGCTGTTGAAGTCTTCAGTCCATTCCCAAATCAGGCCGTGCATATCGTATACGCCCCAGTAGTTGGGTTTGTTTTTACCGATGTCGTGCAGGCCGTTGCGGCCGCCGTCTGCATACCAATCCAAGATGGTGCGGTTGTAGCCGGGTTCGGCAGAGCCATCTTTTTGAGTAGCAGAAGCCAAGCCTGCAAATTCCCATTCGTCAATAGTCGGCAGGCGTTTGCCTTTGGAAACGCAGTAGGCATTGGCGGCAAACCATGAAACATTGGTTACCGGATGTTTGAGTTCGCTGGCCTTAGGCGCATAACTGTTGCTGCCGTTTTTTACCCAATGTTTCAGGTAAGCCTTTTCAGCTTGTTTAGAGCTGATTTTGTCTTTTTGCCATTGTGGATGTGTTTTCAAAAATTCGGCAAATTCGGCATTGGTTACAGGATATTTATCAAGTTGGAAGGGCTTGACTTTAATAAGGGAAGTCTCTTTTTTGAGATAGAGAGGGCGATAGCTGCCTCCTTCGATTTTTACCATTTCAGCTGCAAATGTATTGCCGCAGATTAAGGCACTGCCTAAGAGGAGGAGTCGTATGAGTTTCATGGTACGCCCTTATTATCG
>NZ_JBQCWB010000014.1:0-14476 GCF_051957775.1 Neisseria sp. P0016.S008 | reverse complement strand
ACTGGCGCTAAAGGTGACACTGGTGCTACTGGCGCTAAAGGCGACAAAGGTGATACCGGTGCTACTGGCGCTAAAGGTGACACTGGTGCTACTGGCGCTAAAGGCGACACTGGTGCTACTGGCGCTAAAGGCGACAAAGGTGATACCGGCGCTACTGGCGCTAAAGGCGACACTGGTGCTACTGGCGCTAAAGGCGACAAAGGTGATACCGGCGCTACTGGCGACAAAGGCGACAAAGGTGATACCGGCGCTACTGGCGCTAAAGGCGACAAAGGTGATACCGGCGCTAAAGGCGACAAAGGCGATAAAGGTGACACTGGTGCAGCCGGCGCTAAAGGTGACAAAGGCGATAAAGGTGACACCGGCGCAACCGGAGCTAAAGGCGACAAAGGTGACACCGGTGCTACTGGCGCTAAAGGCGACAAAGGTGAAAAAGGTGGCAGCATCACAGGTGAAGTTGTAGATAATGGTGACGGTACCCATACAATCACTATTACTGATCTTGAAACTGGTTCAGTCACTACTACTATCGTTAAAGATGGTAAAGACGGTGTAGACGGTAAAAACGCCAAAGCCGAAGTTAAAGACAACGGCGACGGCACTCACACTGTAACCATCACTGATGGCGAAGGTAATACCACTACTACCATCGTTAAAGATGGTAAGAACGCTGAAGCCGAAGTTAAAGACAACGGCAACGGTACTCACACTGTAACCATCAAAGACGGTAACGGTAATACCACTACTACCATCCTTAAAGACGGTGCAACTGGTGCTACCGGTGCAACTGGTGCCAAAGGTGATACCGGTGCAGATGGTAAGAACGCTAAAGCCGACGTTAAAGACAACGGTGACGGTACTCACACAGTAACTGTTGTTGACGGTGACGGTAATACTACTTCTACCATCGTTAAAGACGGTAAGAACGCTGAAGCCGAAGTTAAAGACAACGGCAACGGTACTCATACTGTAACCATCAAAGACGGTAACGGTAATACCACTACTACCATCCTTAAAGATGGTGCTACTGGTGCAACCGGCGCAACTGGTGCCGACGGTAAGAATGCTGAAGCCGACGTTAAAGACAACGGTGATGGCACTCATACTGTAACCATCAAAGACGGTAACGGTAACACCACTACTACCATCGTTAAAGACGGTAAGAATGCTGAAGCCGATGTTAAAGACAACGGCAACGGTACTCACACTGTAACCATCAAAGACGGTAACGGTAATACCACTACTACCATCATTAAAGACGGTGCAACCGGTGCTACCGGCGCAACTGGTGCTACTGGTGCAGATGGTAAGAACGCTGAAGCCGACGTTAAAGACAACGGCAACGGCACTCACACTGTAACCATCAAAGACGGTAACGGTAACACTACTACTACCATCGTTAAAGACGGTGCAACTGGCGCTACCGGTGCAACTGGTGCCAAAGGTGATACTGGTGCAGACGGTAAGAACGCTAAAGCCGACGTTAAAGACAACGGTGACGGTACTCACACAGTAACTGTTGTTGACGGTGACGGTAATACTACTTCTACCATCGTTAAAGACGGTAAGAACGCTGAAGCCGAAGTTAAAGACAACGGCAACGGTACTCATACTGTAACCATCAAAGACGGTAACGGTAACACTACTACTACCATCGTTAAAGACGGTGCAACTGGCGCTACCGGTGCAACTGGTGCCAAAGGTGATACTGGTGCAGACGGTAAGAACGCTAAAGCCGACGTTAAAGACAACGGTGACGGTACTCACACAGTAACTGTTGTTGACGGTGACGGTAATACTACTTCTACCATCGTTAAAGACGGTAAGAACGCTAAAGCCGAAGTTAAAGACAACGGCAACGGCACTCACACCGTAACCATCACTGACGGTGACGGTAACACTACTACCACTATCGTTAAAGACGGTGCAGACGGTAAGAATGCTAAAGCCGAAGTTAAAGACAACGGCAACGGTACTCACACTGTAACCATTACTGATGGCGAAGGTAATACCACTACTACCATCGTTAAAGACGGTGCAACTGGCGCTACCGGTGCAACTGGTGCAGACGGTAAGAATGCTAAAGCCGAAGTTAAAGACAACGGCAACGGCACTCACACTGTAACCATTACTGATGGCGAAGGTAATACCACTACTACTATCGTTAAAGACGGTGCAACTGGCGCTACCGGTGCAACTGGTGCTGACGGTAAGAATGCTGAAGCCGAAGTTAAAGACAACGGCAACGGTACTCACACTGTAACTATTAAAGACGGTAACGGTAATACCACTACTACCATCGTTAAAGACGGTGCAACTGGCGCTACCGGTGCAACTGGCGCTACCGGTGCAACTGGTGCCGATGGTAAGAATGCTGAAGCTGAAGTTAAAGACAACGGCAACGGCACTCACACTGTAACCATCAAAGACGGTAACGGTAACACTACTACTACCATCGTTAAAGACGGTGCAACTGGTGCCAAAGGTGATACCGGTGCAGACGGTAAGAACGCTAAAGCCGAAGTTAAAGACAACGGCAACGGCACTCACACCGTAACCATCACTGACGGTGACGGTAACACTACTACCACTATCGTTAAAGACGGTGCAGACGGTAAGAATGCTAAAGCCGAAGTTAAAGACAACGGCAACGGCACTCACACTGTAACCATTACTGATGGCGAAGGTAATACCACTACTACCATCGTTAAAGACGGTGCAACTGGCGCTACCGGTGCAACTGGTGCAGACGGTAAGAATGCTAAAGCCGAAGTTAAAGACAACGGCAACGGCACTCACACTGTAACCATTACTGATGGCGAAGGTAATACCACTACTACTATCGTTAAGGACGGTGCAACTGGTGCTAAAGGTGAAACTGGTGCCACTGGTGCAGATGGTAAGAATGCTGAAGCCGAAGTTAAAGACAACGGCGACGGCACTCACACTGTAACCATCAAAGACGGTAACGGTAATACCACTACTACCATCGTTAAAGACGGTGCAACTGGCGCTACTGGTGCAACTGGTGCAGACGGTAAAAATGCTGAAGCTGAAGTTAAAGACAACGGTGATGGTACTCATACTGTAACCATCAAAGACGGTAACGGTAACACTACTACTACTGTTGTTAAAGACGGTGCTAAAGGTGATACTGGTGCAACTGGTGCTAAAGGTGATACCGGTGAAAACGGTAAGTCTGCTGAAGGTAAAGTTGAGCGTGATGAAGCTAAAGGTACTTCTACCATCACTATCAACAACTTCGATAAAGACGGTAAAGTCATCTCTACTACTACTGCAACCGTGAAAGATGGTAAAGACGGTAAAGACGGTAAAGATGCTGATGGCACCTTCGGTCTGGTTGACGAGACTGGTACTACTGATGGCTCTATCTCCAAAAAACTGAATAACACTATTCAGATTAAAGGTGATGCGGGTACTAAAGTTCAAGTATTCGACAAAGCAACCGGTAAGACTTCAGAGAAAGAAGTTCAAAACATCTTCGTTAAGAAAGACGGCGATGCGCTGAAAGTCAGCTTGAACCCTGATCTGACCGTTAACAGTGTTACTACTAACGAACTGAAAGCAGGTCCTGTAACCATCAACCAAGGTGGTATCGATGCCGGCAACACTACTATTAAAAATGTTGCTCCAGGTAAGAACGGTACCGATGCGGTTAACGTTGACCAGCTGAACCAAAAATTCGGCGATGTGAACAGCAATGTGAACAAGGTTGACAACAACGCCCGCGCAGGTGTGGCTCAAGCTCTGGCTACTGCCGGTCTGCCACAAGCTTACTTGCCAGGTAAGAGCATGCTGGCTATCGGTGGCGGTCACTACCGCGGTGAAACCGGTTACGCTGTCGGCTTCTCTAGCATCTCCGATGGTGGTAACTGGATCATCAAAGGTACTGCTTCCGGCAACTCACGTGGTCACTTCGGTGCTACCGCAGCAGTTGGTTACCAATGGTAATCTGACTTTCAGACGGCCTGAAAAGGCCGTCTGAAAAGACGAAGCAAAGTAAATGCGGCCTAATTTAGGCCGCATTTTTTTATGCTTAGATTATGTTTTGGGTTTATTCGATAAATTAATCGTCATAGTAGCTAAAGAGAAATGAATATATCTTTAGCAGTCTGTTGCAATTTAAAAGGCCGTCTGAAACACCATTTGATGTTTCAGACGGCCTTTTATTTATTCGCACTATATGCCATTAATCCCAAATATTTGCGCGTTCGACTTCTTTCCATGCGTCTAGAATCAGACTGCCGTCGTTGTCTTTCAGCAAGGCGGCATCTGAGAGCATACGGCGCCAAGTGCGGGCATTTTTTAGGCCGTGCATCAAGCCGAGTGCATGGCGGACGATGTGGCGCAGAATGGTACCGCGCCCTGAGGCGATTTGTTCGCGGCTATATGCGTATAGCCAAGCTGCTAAATCTGCGTATTGGATTGGTGCGTGTGTGTCGTTATAAAACAGTGCATCCCAATCGCGCATCAGCATCGGATTGTGATAAGCCTCGCGCCCGAGCATGACGCCGTCTACAAATTTCAGATGTTCGGCGATTTCTTCATTGGTGGTGATGCCGCCGTTAATCAAAATTTCTAAGTCGGGGAACTCTTGTTTCAAGCGGTAGACGTATTCATATTTGAGTGGCGGAACTTCGCGGTTTTCTTTTGGGGATAAACCGTCCAGCCAAGCATTACGTGCATGGACGATAAATGTGCGACAGGCTGTTTTTTCGCGAAGCGTTCCCACAAAATCTGCCACGACTTGATATTCTGTTTGTCTGTCTACGCCGATGCGGTGTTTGACCGTCACCGGAATTTCAACTGCATTCTGCATCGCGTTCAAACAATCTGCCACCAAATCCACATCATTCATCAGGCAAGCACCGAAAGCACCTTTTTGAACGCGCGGGCTGGGGCAGCCGCAATTGAGGTTAACTTCGTTATAGCCATACGCCTCCGCCGCTTTGGCAGCGATTGCCAAGTCATGCGGATCTGAGCCGCCAAGCTGTAAAGCTACCGGTTGCTCACCTTCGTTGAAACTCAAGAAGCGGTCTTTATCTCCGTAAACTACTGCGCCTGAATTGACCATTTCGCTATAAAGCCAAGCATTGCGTGTAATTTGTCGCGCCATAAAACGATAGTGTCTGTCTGTCCAATCGAGCATGGGTGCAACAGACAAGCGGCGGGAAGGCAGGGAAGAAGCAGACATTGAGATGACTTTCAAACAAAATAACGCATTATATAGTGTATTAAATTGACTTTCGATATCGGCCGGTAAATCAAAATTATTTATAAGGTATCACTGGGTGCAGCCGTGTTGTAGCTGAGGCTAAATCCATTCATAGTGTTGGAAATCCAATATTCAGACGGCCAAATAAGTTTTAAAATGTCAAACAACAAACCATTAGAATGATAAGGAAAAAAACATGGCACAATTTTTCGCTATTCATCCCGATAATCCCCAAGACCGCCTAATCAAACAAGCCGCCGATATTGTCCGCAGTGGCGGCGTTATCGTTTACCCTACGGATTCCTGCTATGCGCTTGGCTGCAAACTCGGCGACAAAAATGCGATGGAGCGCATTCTCACGATTCGCAAAATCGATCAAAAACACCATCTGACCCTGATGTGTGCCGATTTGAGCGAATTGGGTACTTACGCCAAAGTAGATAATGCCCAATTCCGCCAGCTCAAAGCAGCTACGCCTGGAAGCTACACCTTTATCCTGCAGGCAACCAAAGAAGTACCCAATCGCACGCTTCATCCCAAGCGCAAAACCATCGGCCTGCGTGTTCCCGATAACGCTACTGCCTTGGCACTTTTGCAAGAATTGGGCGAACCTATTTTAAGTTGCACCCTCATGCTGCCTGAAGATGACGAGCCATTGACCGATCCATACGAAATCCGAGACCGTCTTGAGCATGCCGTTGATTTGGTTATTGATGGCGGCTGGTGCGGTACTGAGCCGACGACGGTTATCGATATGACCGATGGCACCGAGCTGATTCGTCAAGGCAAGGGCGATATTGCCGTATTCGGTTTGTAAAACCGTCCGCGTTTATATAAGTAGGGATATGCGTATTCTTTCTATGATGTATTAAAAGCATATTGCCGATTTTATTGATAACTTAAAAAACAAATTATTCAAGCAAGTAGTTGTTCAATATCATTTCATTAAAGGTCGTCTGAAACATTTCAGACGGCCTTTCCCTTTCGTTTTTTCAATAAATAATTCATTTTAAATAATATTTCAAATAATTGGCATATGGTTTGCATGATTACTGTGTTTACTTGTGACTTGTCAATGGAATACAACACACCGCTTATTAATAGAAACATGGCCGAAACCCTTTTGATGATTGGTTTTTTTGGTTGAAAGCCGTGATTTTATTTAGAAATTAAAGATAATCGGTTTATATTTCCGACTAGCGGATATTTGGTAAGTATGAAATACTATTTCACTTCGAGATAGTAAAAGACCTAAATTTCGTCTCAAAGTGACAATAAACGTCAGCTCGAAGCAAGTATTTGCTGGGAAATCCTCCGCAATAGACTTTTTAAAGTAGCGTCATGCTCATGCCTACGCTTTTATCCATCAAAAAAAGAGAAAGACACACTAATGAATAAGATATTTAAAGTCGTTTGGAACCGTACGATTCAATCTTTCGTCGTAACATCCGAATTGGCCAAAGGCCGTGTGAAATCGTCTGCAGAACAAAACAGTACAGATGTATCTGCCGAATCCGGTAAAAATGGTATCGCGACAGTTTTCAGATTGACAGTAATTTCGGCAGCTCTTTTTGGGGCAAGCAATGCATATGCGGCAACTGCTCCACAAGGGCAAATTGCTACTGATGGTAGTGGTGCAATTGCTATCAGTGGTGCAACAGCAACGGGTTTTGGTGCATTAGGGGTAGGATTAGCGGCACAAGCCAATCAAGGTAACGCTATTGCCATAGGTAATTCAGCCCAAGCTCAAACTGGAAATACCATTGCCATCGGTAAAAGTGCAGTGGCAAATTCTCCGGCTTCGGGTAGTGCGCCATCAAGTGCTATTGCACTTGGTGCAGACGCGAATGCAACCGGCCTTGGTACGATTGCTATTGGACGTGCATCTGAGGTTCTCTCCCAAAATAGTATGAACGTGAATTCAACTCACAATAATATTGCTATTGGTAATACGGCTCGAGTAGGCGATTCAAGTAGTTCTAAGATAACTCAGTCTATTGCTATTGGTTCAGGTAACCGTGTTGATCCACAGGGCAGACCTGAGGGTGCGTGGGCAAAGGGAGACCAATCTATTGCGGTTGGTGGTAATGTCTTGGCTAATGGTAATTCATCTGTTGCTATTGGTGGTGATGATTTAGATGCGGTAGGTGGTACTCGATATTCTGGCAATGCAACGGATAAATTCATCAACTATAATGAAAAAGGTGCAAAGACCGGTGAATATACGCTGAGCGGTAAAAGTCTGCGTGATATTTATAAAGAGATGACTGGTGATACGATGAATTACGGTTCTTATGGTAATACTATTGCCGGTCAAGGTTCTGTTGCATTGGGTGTGCAGTCTAATTCATCTGCCGATTTGTCTTTGGCCATCGGTACTAAATCTCAGGCCACTGCCTTTGGTGGTGTAGCTTTGGGTACAGGTGCGAAGGCTACTTTGCTGAATTCTGTGGCTTTGGGTACGGCTTCTAAAACCGATAAAGAAGGTAAGGCATACGTTCAACGCGAAATCATGGGTGTGACCTACACTTGGGCAGGCGGTCAAACTACCGATGCTGGTGATGTTGTGTCTGTCGGTTCTAAAGGTTACGAACGCCAAATCATCAATGTATCCCCCGGCGATATTTCTGCTACTTCTACTGATGCCATCAATGGCTCTCAACTTTATGGTGTATTGAGTGCAATTGAGCGTGTCCGTTATTTTTCTGTTAATTCAACTGATGGTAGCACTGACGGCACCAAAAACTGGAATAACGATGGTGCGAAAGGTGCAAACTCAATTGCCATTGGCCCATCTGCATCTACGACAAGTGCAGCTACAAATGGTGTCGCTATCGGTAATCAGGCGAATGTTACAGGCGTCAATGCTGTTGCTTTGGGTAACGGTACTACTGCTTCTGTTCAAGATTCTGTCGCTTTGGGCAATGGCGCTGTCGGTGCGGCCAATAATTTTGATGCAACCGCTAAAAATGCCTCATTCAAAAACGATAGCGGCGCTGCGACCAATGTCAGCTATGCTGCTTCTTCATCCTCTACAACAGGCGCGGCTTCTGTAGGCAGTGCAGGCAATGAACGCCAAATCCAGAATGTAGCCGCAGGCCGTATTTCCGCCACTTCAACCGATGCAGTTAATGGTAGCCAACTGTACACCGTTATGAACAATGTTGGACACAATATCCAACAAAACGGTACAGACAAATCTCGTATCAATAATAACGGTACAGTCAACTACGCCGATGGTAATTTGACGACCGTTGCAGTTACCGATGGCGAGAATGCATCAAAAGTTCAAATCAACGTCACTCAAGGCTCATTGTCTGTCGATAATAATGGCACAGTGTCCGCACCGACTGCCGGTGTAGCGACTGCCGGCGATGTAGCCAATGCCATCAATAATGCCAAAACCACAACCAAGGTGGAGGCAGGCAGTAACGCGCACGTTAATAAAACAACTTCAGGCAAAGAAACCACTTATACCGTCAGCGCAGATAAAGCAACGGTACAAGTTTCCAATGCTTTGAATCTGACCTCTAATACTACAACCGCAGCCGATGGTGCAGTCACAACTAGTTACAGCATCGACTTGGCTGATGGCACCAAAGACGACATCCAAAAAGGTGTGGACGCCAAAACCACCGTTGACAGCAAAGGCCTGACCTTCAACGGCGACAGCGGCAGCACCAACGTTGAAAAACTCGGCTCCACCGTGACCGTTGCCGGCGACGACAACATCACCACCGAAGCCCAAGACGATAAAGTGACCGTCAAGCTGAACAAAGACCTGGTAGTAGACAGCGTCAAAGCCGGCGATACCACCGTTAACAACGACGGTGTTAAGATCGCAGGCGGTCCTAGCCTGACCAAGTCCGGTATCGATGCCGCCGGTAACAAAGTGACCAACGTCGCCGATGGCGACCTCAATGCCAACAGCAAAGATGCCGTTAACGGCAGCCAACTGTTTGCGACCAACCAAAACGTAGCCAACAACGCCGCCAATATCGCCAAAGGCATCAACTTCGGCGGTACCACCGGCAGCAACAACTACGCATTGGGCGACACCATCAATGTCAAAGGCGACAGCAACATCATCAGCGAAACCGTAGCCGGTGGTGCACAGCTGAAACTGGCCAAAGACATCACCGTTGACAGCGTGACCGCAGGCGACAGCAAACTGAATTCAGACGGCCTCACCATTACCGGTGGCCCGAGTGTGACCAAAGCAGGCATCAATGCCGCCGGCAACAAGATTACCAACGTTGCCCCGGGTACCGATGACACCGACGCCGTCAACTACAGCCAGCTGAAACAGCAAAGCGCCGCAGCGCGTACCGAAGTTGCCGCCGGCACCAACATCAAAGACGTGGTGAAAACGACCGGCGCCAACGGCCAAGACATCTACACCGTCAACGCCAAAGGCACGACTGCGAGCGCAGGTTCCGACAAAGTGACCGTCACTGCTTCAGCAGAAGACGCGAACAACGTGACCGACTACAGCATCGACTTGGCGCAAAGCACCAAAGACGACATCCAAAAAGGTGTGGATGCCAAAACCACCGTTGACACTAAAGGCCTGACCTTCAACGGCGACAGCGGCAGCACCAACGTTGAAAAACTCGGCTCCACCGTGACCGTTGCCGGCGACGACAACATCACCACCGAAGCCCAAGACGATAAAGTGACCGTCAAGCTGAACAAAGACCTGGTAGTAGACAGCGTCAAAGCCGGCGATACCACCGTTAACAACGACGGTGTTAAGATCGCAGGCGGTCCTAGCCTGACCAAGTCCGGTATCGATGCCGCCGGTAACAAAGTGACCAACGTCGCCGATGGCGATCTCAATGCCAACAGCAAAGATGCCGTTAACGGCAGCCAACTGTTTGCGACCAACCAAAACGTAGCCAACAACGCCGCCAATATCGCCAAAGGCATCAACTTCGGCGGTACCACCGGCAGCAACAACTACGCATTGGGCGACACCATCAATGTCAAAGGCGACAGCAACATCATCAGCGAAACCGTAGCCGGTGGTGCACAGCTGAAACTGGCCAAAGACATCACCGTCGACAGCGTGACCGCAGGCGACAGCAAACTGAATACAGACGGCCTCACCATCACCGGTGGCCCGAGTGTGACCAAGTCAGGCATCGATGCCGCCGGCAACAAGATTACCAACGTTGCCGCCGGTACCGATGACACCGACGCGGTCAACTACAGCCAGCTGAAACAGCAAAGCGCTGCCGCCCGTACCGAAGTTGCAGCCGGCACCAACATCAAAGACGTGGTGAAAACGACCGGCGCCAACGGCCAAGACATCTACACCGTCAACGCCAAAGGCACGACTGCGAGCGCAGGTTCCGACAAAGTGACCGTCACTGCTTCAGCAGAAGACGCGAACAACGTGACCGACTACAGCATCGACTTGGCGCAAGACACCAAAGACGACATCCAAAAAGGTGTGGACGCCAAAACCACCGTTGACACCAAAGGTCTGACCTTCAACGGCGACAGCGGCAGCACCAATGTCAAAAAACTCGGCTCCACCGTGACCGTTGCCGGCGACGACAACATCACCACCGAAGCCCGAGACGATAAAGTGACGGTTAAGCTGAACAAAGACCTGGTCGTAGACAGCGTCAAAGCCGGCGACACCACCGTTAACAACGACGGTGTGAAAGTAGGCGACGATGTTGCATTGACCCAAGACGGCGTTAAAGCAGGTGACGTCAAACTGACCAAAGACGGTTTGAACAACGCCGGCAACAAAGTGACCAACGTAGCCGCCGGTACCGACGATACCGACGCCGTTAACTACGGTCAGCTGAAAGAGACCAACGCCAATGTGGCCAAAGGTCTGAACATTGCCGCCGACAACGGTAACGACGACAACGTCCAACTGGGCGAAACCGTTGCCTACCGCAGCAGCGACAAAAACATCGTCACCACCGTGTCCGACAACCAGATTGACTTCAAACTGGCCAAAGACATCACCGTCGACAGCGTCACCGCAGGCGACAGCAAACTGAATACAGACGGCCTCACCATTACCGGTGGCCCGAGTGTGACCAAGTCAGGCATCGATGCCGCCGGCAACAAGATTACCAACGTTGTCCCGGGTACCGATGATACCGACGCCGTCAACTACAGCCAGCTGAAACAGCAAAGCGCCGCCGCCCGTACCGAAGTTGCAGCCGGTACCAACATCAAAGACGTGGTGAAAACGACCGGCGCCAACGGCCAAGACATCTACACCGTCAACGCCAAAGGCACGACTGCGAGCGCAGGTTCCGACAAAGTGACCGTTACCGCCGCCGCTGCAGACGCGAACAACGTGACCGACTACAGCATCGACTTGGCGCAAGACACCAAAGACGACATCCAAAAAGGTGTGGACGCCAAAACCACCGTTGACACCAAAGGTCTGACCTTCAACGGCGACAGCGGCAGCACCAATGTCGAAAAACTCGGCTCCACCGTGACCGTTGCCGGCGACGACAACATCACCACCGAAGCCCAAGACGATAAAGTGACCGTCAAGCTGAACAAAGACCTGGTAGTAGACAGCGTCAAAGCCGGCGACACCACCGTGAACAACGACGGAGTGAAAGTAGGCGACGATGTCGCATTGACCCAAGACGGCGTTAAAGCAGGCGATGTCAAACTGACCAAAGACGGTTTGAACAACGCCGGCAACAAAGTGACCAACGTAGCCGCCGGTACCGACGATACCGACGCCGTTAACTACGGTCAGCTGAAAGAGATCAACGCCAATGTGGCCAAAGGTCTGAACATTGCCGCCGACAACGGTAACGACGACAACGTCCAACTGGGCGAAACCGTTGCCTACCGCAGCAGCGACAAAAACATCGTCACCACCGTGTCCGACAACCAGATTGACTTCAAACTGGCCAAAGACATCACCGTTGACAGCGTGACCGCAGGCGACAGCAAACTGAATACAGACGGCCTCACCATTACCGGTGGCCCGAGTGTGACCAAGTCCGGCATCAATGCCGCCGGCAACAAGATCACCAACGTAGCCGCCGGTACCGATGACACCGACGCCGTCAACTACAGCCAGCTGAAACAACAAAGCGCCGCCGCGCGTACCGAAGTTGCAGCCGGTACCAACATCAAAGACGTGGTGAAAACGACCGGCGCCAACGGCCAAGACATCTACACCGTCAACGCCAAAGGCACGACTGCGAGCGCCGGTTCTGACAAAGTGACCGTCACTGCTTCAGCAGAAGACGCGAACAACGTGACCGACTACAGCATCGACTTGGCACAAGACACCAAAGACGACATCCAAAAAGGTGTGGACGCCAAAACCACCGTTGACAGCAAAGGCCTGACCTTCAACGGCGACAGCGGCAGCACCAATGTCGAAAAACTGGGTTCCACCGTGACCGTTGCCGGCGACGACAACATCACCACCGAAGCCCAAGACGATAAAGTGACCGTCAAGCTGAACAAAGACCTGGTAGTAGACAGCGTCAAAGCCGGCGACACCACCGTGAACAACGACGGAGTGAAAGTAGGCGACGATGTCGCATTGACCCAAGACGGCGTTAAAGCAGGCGATGTCAAACTGACCAAAGACGGTTTGAACAACGCCGGCAACAAAGTGACCAACGTAGCCGCCGGTACCGACGATACCGACGCCGTTAACTACGGTCAGCTGAAAGAGACCAACGCCAACGTGGCCAAAGGTCTGAACATTGCCGCCGACAACGGCAGCGACGACAACGTCCAACTGGGCGAAACCGTTGCCTACCGCAGCAGCGACAAAAACATCGTGACCACCGTGTCTGACAACCAGATTGACTTCAAACTGGCCAAAGACATCACCGTTGACAGCGTGACCGCAGGCGACAGCAAACTGAATACAGACGGCCTCACCATTACCGGTGGCCCGAGTGTGACCAAGTCCGGCATCAATGCCGCCGGCAACAAGATCACCAACGTAGCCGCCGGTACCGATGACACCGACGCCGTCAACTACAGCCAGCTGAAACAACAAAGCGCCGCCGCGCGTACCGAAGTTGCAGCCGGTACCAACATCAAAGACGTGGTGAAAACTACCGGCGCCAACGGCCAAGACATCTACACCGTCAACGCCAAAGGCACGACTGCGAGCGCCGGTTCTGACAAAGTGACCGTCACTGCTTCAGCAGAAGACGCGAACAACGTGACCGACTACAGCATCGACTTGGCACAAGACACCAAAGACGACATCCAAAAAGGTGTGGACGCCAAAACCACCGTTGACAGCAAAGGCCTGACCTTCAACGGCGACAGCGGCAGCACCAATGTCGAAAAACTGGGTTCCACCGTGACCGTTGCCGGCGACGACAACATCACCACCGAAGCCCAAGACGATAAAGTGACCGTCAAGCTGAACAAAGACCTGGTAGTAGACAGCGTCAAAGCCGGCGACGCCACCGTGAACAACGACGGTGTTAAGATCGCAGGCGGTCCTAGCCTGACCAAGTCCGGTATCGATGCCGCAGGCAACAAAGTGACCAACGTAGCCGCCGGTGACCTCAATGCCAACAGCAAAGATGCCGTTAACGGCAGCCAACTGTTTGCGACCAACCAAAACGTAGCCAACAACGCCGCCAATATCGCCAAAGGCATCAACTTCGGCGGTACCACCGGCAGCAACAACTACGCATTGGGCGACACCATCAATGTCAAAGGCGACAGCAACATCATCAGCGAAACCGTAGCCGGTGGTGCACAGCTGAAACTGGCCAAAGACATCACCGTTGACAGCGTGACCGCAGGCGACAGCAAACTGAATACAGACGGCCTCACCATTACCGGTGGCCCGAGTGTGACCAAGTCAGGCATCGATGCCGCCGGCAACAAGATTACCAACGTTGCCCCGGGTACCGATGACGCCGACGCCGTCAACTACAGCCAGCTGAAACAGCAAAGCGCCGCCGCGCGTACCGAGGTACGTGCCGGTACCAACATCAAAGACGTGGTGAAAACGACCGGTGCCAACGGCCAAGACATCTACACCGTCAACGCCAAAGGCACGACTGCCAGCGCCGGTTCTGACAAAGTGACCGTTACTGCTGCCGCAGCAGACGCGAACAACGTGACCGACTACAGCATCGACTTGGCACAAAACACCAAAGACGACATCCAAAAAGGTGTGGATGCCAAAACCACCGTTGACACTAAAGGCCTGACCTTCAACGGCGACAGCGGCAGCACCAATGTCGAAAAACT
>NZ_JBQCWB010000013.1:0-14680 GCF_051957775.1 Neisseria sp. P0016.S008 | reverse complement strand
GCATCAATCACGGTTTCTTTTACATCATGTCCAAGTGCGGTCAAAACTTCTTTCGCTTTTTTGTGAAGCGTGTGATTCAACTCGCCATGTGAATGTCCGAAATTTTTACCGCCATCTAATAATAAAATATTCATCTTTTGCTCCTAAAATAATAATCCAAAGAGGACTTTATTATGCCGTTTTACTTTATACTTAAAAAGTGCAAAAATAAAAAAACTCTTTTGCGTTAAACAGAATAATAAAATGAAAACAACTTCTGAAGAATTAATAGTATTTGTACAAGTAGTCGAAAATGGCAGTTTTAGCCGAGCAGCCAAGCAGCTAGCGATGGCAAATTCTGCGGTAAGCCGCGTGGTGAAAAGACTAGAAGAGAAATTAGGCGTGAACCTCATCAACCGTACCACGCGACAGCTAAGACTAACAGAAGAAGGTTCGAAATATTTTCGCCAAGTACAGAAAATTCTACAAGAAATGGCGGCGGCAGAAGCTGAAATGCTGGCAGTACACGAAGTACCACAAGGCATACTACGGGTAGATTCTGCTATGCCGATGGTGTTACATCTGCTAGTGCCACTGGCAGCAAAATTCAACGAATGCTATCCACATATTCAACTTTCGCTAGTTTCTTCCGAAGGCTATATCAATCTAATTGAACGCAAAGTCGATATTGCCTTACGAGCTGGAGAATTGGATGATTCAGGGCTGCGTGCCCGTCATTTGTTTGATAGCCACTTCTGTGTAGTCGCCAGTCCAGACTACTTAGTAAAATACGGTACACCACAATCAACTGAAGATCTTGCCAATCATCAATGTTTAGGCTTCACCGAGCCTACTTCTCTAAATACATGGGCGGTTTTAGATGCTCAAGGAAATCCCTATAAAATTTCACCGCACTTTACCGCCAGCAGTGGTGAAATCTTACGATCATTGTGCCTTTCAGGTTGTGGTATTGCTTGTTTATCAGATTTTTTGGTAGACAATGACATCGCTGAAGGAAAATTAATTCCCCTACTTACTGAACAAACCTCCAATAAAACGCTCCCCTTCAATGCTGTTTATTACAGCGATAAAGCCGTCAATCTTCGCCTACGCGTATTTTTAGATTTTTTGGTGGAGGAACTGGGAAAAAATATGAGTGAAAGGAATACAAAATAGGACATTAAGTAGCTTATTTTTCATCGTCAACCAAACAAGCCTTTTCAATTAACTCCCTAACCCAGCGATATGCTGGATCTTTATGGGTCCGTTCGTGCCAAATCAATGTTTTGGTGAAGCCTTGAATTTTAAGAGGTAGTTCAAAGCGTTTGAGATTGTTTAAATGAATAATCAAGCGCTCAGGCATGACGCTAATAAATCGCTTTGCTCCAGCAATTCAGGCAAGACAATAAAGTTTTATACCGACAGGCTGACATTTCTTTGCAGTCCCATCGCTTTCAGGGCTTGGTCGGCGACACCGCTGAAGCGGCCGCCATAATAGGAAATCAAGGCTTGCTCTAACTGGCAAAATTGCTCAAGGGTCAGTTGGGATTGTTGGGCTATTGGGTGATCGTGGCGAACGGTACAAATATAGCGTTCGTCATACAGATTTTTTGCATGAATATCCGGTGCTTGGAAATCAGGTGTTACCAACGCAAAGTCAATTTGGCGCAGTTCAAGCTGATTTTGTACGATGCTTTCGTTAATCGCCAGCACTACCACTTTAATTTTCGGCGCTTGGATTTTAGAAAGCCTGCCGAACAACCGCGTGCATGTATTAACCGAAGAAAGCCAAATCGGCAAACTCGCAAAAGGTTTGGCAGAAACCGTGCCGAATCCAATGGTAAACGGCTATCAAGCATGGTTGGACGGTTTAATAAAAGCGGCGAAAAAATAAAGCAGCCTGCACTTTAAAAAGCAAAGTGCAGGCTGCTTTAGGGTAATGAGCCGTTTATCAATCTAGCTTCACAATTTCTCCGTCTTCCGGAACATTCACACGGCTTTCAATGCCTTGACCGCGTATAAATTTACGCATATCGGCGCGGCTGACGGCGGTATGATTCACGGTATCCATGTGTACGGTGATGATTTTGGCTTTAGGCATGACTTGGCTGGCTTTTAATACATCAGCCGTCCCCATAATAATGCCGTCTGAAATACCTGAAATCAGCGCGTAGCCCGTGTTCATAATCAGATAATCGGGTTTGTAACGGTTCAATGCTTTGTTTACATCTGCCGTCCACACAGTATCACCCATAATATAAGCGGTTTTGTGTCCGTTGCTTTGGAATACCACACCCATTGCATCACCTAAGATTTCGGCTAGCTGAGGGTTGGCATACATGGCTTCTGTACCATGTACGCCGCCGGTTTTGCTGATGGTTACGCCGTTGAAGACAGCGCTGCCGTTCAACACGCGTACATCAGTAAAGCCTTGGCTGCGGATTTTTGCCGCGTCGGCTTGGTGTTGCACATATACGGGCAGGTTTTTCGGAATGGAACGTGCGGCGGTTTCGTCCCAATGGTCTTCGTGAGTATGGGTAACGATAACTGCATCCACACCGTCCAAAATTTTATTCACGCTCATCGGCAGCCCGACCAGCGGCATTTTGGCTTGTCTGTTGAACGTGCCGGCAAAGCCGTTCATGGAGTGCTTGGGTGCGAAAAACGGGTCAATCAAAAACGTCTGCCCCGCATATTCGACCTTGGCGGTAGCGTTACGGATATGTTGGTATGAATCGTCTGCCCAGGCGGAAAAGGCTGTCGCGCCCAAAACAGTGGCAAGAATAAATTGCTTGAATTTCATGATGTTGCTCCTTAAAAAATCATGGAGCGTATTTTAAGCAGCAGGTGTATCGGCTAAAATAGGCAATATTGCCAATAAACGCAAGGATAGTGCCAAAATGTCGTCTGAAAACGAGCGTAACGAGTTTCGCCAAAATCAAACTGCCCCCAAAATCGTGCTATATGCTCAATCGGGCATAAATGATTTTGTCTTCAACATTCCCTTTTCTGTTTTTCAGACGACCTATCGGAACAATCCGCTCTTTGACCTGAAAATCTGTTCCGATAACAGCAAAGACGCCATCACAGCACTGGGCGCAAGCATTCCCGTACACGGCGGCTTGGATTTGACGGAAGAAGCCGACATCATCGTCATCGCAGGCTGGCGCAATATTGAAGAAGCCCCGACCCCCGAGTTGAGCGCACATTTACAAAAAGCAGTACAACGTGGTGCACATATCACCGCCCTATGTTATGGCACTTACGCCCTTGCCTACGCAGGACTTTTAGACGGCAGAACCGCTGCCACCCACTGGCTTGCCGAAGACGACTTTGTCCGCCGTTTCCCTAAAATTCATCTGGATACCAACCGCCTATATGCGGAAGACGGCAACTTTTTAACATCGGCAGGTGCGGCGGGCGGGCTGGATTGCTGCCTGTACCTCGTCCGCAAAATCCACGGTGCAACCGTTGCTAACGACCTTGCCCGTACCTTGGTTGCGGCACCACACCGCGAAGGCGGGCAGGCACAGTTTATTCACCGACCTGTCGAACGTCGTACCGCCGATGACAAAATCAATCACTTATTGGACGAACTGCGCCAAAACCTTGCCACCTCATACCGCTTGGACGATTTGGCAAAAAAATTAGCTGTTTCCCGTCGTACCTTTATCCGCCATTTTTCTCAAGCCACAGGCATGAATTTCGGTGAATGGCTCACCACAGAGCGGCTATGGCAGGTGCAGGATTTATTGGAAAATACGGATTTGCCGATAGAACGCATCGCCGAACAAAGCGGCTTCGGCAGTGCGGCAAACCTACGTTTGCAGTTTAAAGCCAAGTTTAAAATCAATCCAAATGCCTGGCGGAAAGTATTTGGCAGATAGCTCGCGTTAGTTAATCCAAGATACCTGGGTACAGGCTGCTTTTGAGGTCGTCTGAAAACCCAAAAAGCAGCCTATACTTTTCAGACGACCTCAACAGGTAAACCCTTCCCACCCTTACCCACACCAATAATTTCCATCTAATTTTCCTCACATAATGCGAAAAGCCTGCCGCAACCGTCCGCTGTCGGAAGCGCAAACCAAACGCAACCGATATTTGTCGAAGACCCGTTATGTGGTCGAACAAAGCTTTGGTACGTTGCACCGTAAATTCCGCTATGCGCGGGCAGCCTATTTTGGTCTGTGTAAAGTGAGTGCGCAAAGCCATCTGAAGGCGATGTGTTTGAACCTATTGAAAGCCGCCAACAGGCTAAGTGCGCCTGTTGCTGCCTAAAAGGCGGTTGGATGCCTGATTAATCAGGTATCCAAGAGGGATTAAGGGGGTATTTGAGTAGAATCAGTGGATATTTGAAACAAAAACAGCCGAAAACCTGTGTTTAGGTTTCGACTGTCGGGGGAAAAGGAATTTTGCAAAGGTCTCAGTCTATACATCTGTGCAAAGCAAACTGCAATCGGCGCTAGCTGGACGCTCTTGCTCTTATCTTATAAACAGCGTTTGTGATCCCTATTTGAAAAACTGTCGATTGGTGGAACTCTTCCCTGAAATTGAAAAGCAAAAATGGCAGCTTTATTTATATCGACCATACAAATGATTGTTGCCGAGCGAGTGGTGTGGGTGTATAACAAGTTGAAGGAGATTTTGTTGTCGAAAATGGTTTAGGCATAAAACATGGCGAGATGATCTCGCCATGTTTTTATCACGATTGCTTATCCACAATCGATTTTAACATCGTATAAGATTGGGCTTGTTTTTGTTCATCAAAAATATAGCTCCCCGCCATAATTTTATCAAAATGCACCTGTTTACGCAGTTGTTTGAGCAAGCCTAGCTTGGGTTGAGACCCAACAAACCGTTTCATTTTTCTAAAGCATTTGATTTATTAACCAAGCCTACCTACTGCTTTTTAGGGTTTCAGACGACCTCTTTAAACCATGAGGTTGTCTGAAAAGCAAAAAACAGCCTGCAACTTCATTAATTCAGTGGTAGAGTCACAGTAAAATTAAGCAGCTTAAAACCTATTGATTTTATACTAAAAATTGGAGTACTATGAGCACACTCTCTTGAGTATCATTAATTCTCATTTGACATATAGGAACAAAACAGCGGAATTTGTAGAAGAATAGGGAAAAGGAAATTAATTTATATTATGTTAAATTAATAATACTAGTATTTTAGTCTGATAATTCCTGTTTCGCTCAGTAGTACAATAACTTACAAAATTCAAAAGTAAAAGGCCGTCTGAAAATTTCAGACGGCCTTTTTGTTTATATTCCTCAGCCTTTTTCTCAACAAATCCCTTGTGAGACCTTTGCAAAATTCCCCAAAATCCCCTAAATTCCCACCAAGACATTTAGGGGATTTTCCATGACCACCTTCTTCCAGCAAACTGCCCAAGCCATGATCGCCAAACACATCGACCGTTTCCCACTATATTAGAAGTTGGATCAGGTGATTGATTGGCAACCGATCGAACAATACCTGAATCGTCAAAGAACCCGTTACCTCCGAGACCACCGCGGTCGTCCCGCCTATCCCCTGTTGTCCATGTTCAAAGCCGTCCTGCTCGGCCAATGGCACAGCCTCTCCGATCCCGAACTCGAACACAGCCTCATCACCCGCATCGACTTCAACCTGTTTTGCCGTTTTGACGAACTGAGCATCCCCGATTACAGCACCTTATGCCGCTACCGCAACTGGCTGGCGCAAGACAACACCCTGTCCGAACTGCTGGAACTGATTAACTGCCAACTGACCGAAAAAAAACTAAAAGTAGAGAAAGCATCCGCCGCCGTCATTGACGCCACCATTATTTAGACTGCCGGCAGCAAATAGCGTCAGGCCATAGAAGTTGATGAAGAAGGACAAGTCAGCGGTCAAACCACACCGAGCAAAGATAAAGATACCCGCTGGACAAAGAAAAACGGACTCTACAAACTCGGTTACAAACAACATACCCGTACCGATGCGGAAAACTATATCGAGAAACTGCACATCACCCCCGCCAATACCCATGAGTGCAACCACCTGTCGCCTTTGCTGGAAGGCATTGCCGAAGGTACGACCGTCTATGCCGACAAAGGCTATGACAATAAGGAAAAACGGCAACATTTGGAAGAGCATCAGTTGTTGGACGGTATTATGCGCAAAGCCCACCGCAACCATCCGCTGACGGAAGCGCAAACGAAGCGCAATCAACATCATGCCGCCGCCCGACTGGCCGGTGGTGTAGAGCCGTTTGCTGTCGATGGGTAACTTGGTTTTCAAGTGTTTGATTAGGTTGATAGTGGCATCGAGATAGTTGGACGCGGTGCTGGTATCGTCCACAATAATTTCGTCAAACTCGGGCGCAATCACAAAGCAGGGATGCTGCGCCTGAAATTCGGGTGACGCCCACGCAATCGCGCCGTTGCCCTGATACAGCGGTACTTTGCGCCACATAAACGCACTCCACCGTGCGCCCCGCCACGCCGTATTGCGACGGCTCAAGCACGGCGGCAGACACATCGGCGCGGTACTTCACCGCCACCGCCACCAGCCGCATCCCGTCGCCAAATACGCAGGTTACGGCGGCGGCCGATTCGACGGCATTATCCAACGCGCCGCCCAACGCAGCGCAGCCGCCCACGGTAAGCAACACGGTCGCGCTGGCGGTAGACAATAAAAATTCACGGCGGGTAGGCATGGGAACTCCAATCGGTTCAAACGGGAAAGGCCGCCTTTTAGCACGCTTTGCGGCGTGTCTCAACCGCAGGCCGTCCGCTGGAGCACAAACGGAAAAGGCCGTCTGTCTGAACAGCCGTTTCAGACGGCCTTTGCGCGCTCGGGCTGCGTCATGAGGCCGTCTGAAAGCAAGGCTTCAAAGAAATGAAACCGCATGCCTGCGGGTTCGGCCGTTTTCACGCCGTTGACGCTTCGCTTTCAGACGGCCTCTGCGTGCTTCTGTAAAACAAATTCAAACAAAACTTATAAAAACAATGAGGAACAAGTATAATCGCTATCGTTTTCAACTTTAACCACCACCAAGGACATCCTTATGAAATACCCGAAAGGCCGTCCCACTCTGCTCGCGCTGGCGCTGATGCCGCTGTTTGCCTTTGCCGAAGACGAAGCCACCTTGGATACGGTCACCGTTACCGGCACAAAACCCGCCACGCTCAACCAAGGCTATTCCACCGGCGGCACCTACGCCCCGCTGGGCATCGCCATAACCCTGCGCGAAACGCCGCAGAGCGTGAGCGTAACCACCTCTAAACAGATGGAAGACTGGAAACTCGACAGCCTGCGCAAAGTGATGGAGCAGGCCAACGGCGTAACCGTCAAAAGCGGCAGCGGCGGCAGCGACCGCTATGCCGGCCTGCACTCGCGCGGCATGGAAGTGAAAAACTTCCAGATGGACGGCGTACCCTACCGCAGCTCCGGTTTCAGCAAAGACTCGTGGACAGGTTGGGGCGGCGTGGATACCCGTGCGCTCGACCGCGTGGAAGTGCTGCGCGGCGCGTCTGCCCTCTTGGGCGGCACGGGCGACCCCTCCGCGCAGGTGAGCCTGGTGCGCAAACGTCCGACCAAAGACTTCAAAGCCGAAATCGGCACCGAAGCCGGCAACCACAGCCGCCGGGGCGTGAGCGGCGATGTTTCAGGCAGCCTGAACGCCAGCAGCAGCCTGCGCGCTCGCATCGTGGCGGGGCATGACCGCAGCGGCTATCAAATTGAAGACGCGAAAATGCGCAACAGCAGCCTCTATGCCGTGGCCGAATGGGATGCCGCCCCCGCCACCACCTTCTCCGTCGGCACCCAGCTGCAAAACCGCCGCGAAACCGACACCCCCATCTTCCTGCCCACCGCCTACGACAGCGAAGGCTACCCGCTGAAAAACGAAATCAGCCGCCGCGCCAACAATTCACCTAAAGGCACATCCTACAAATACAGCAGCCGCAACGTGTTCGCCGAAGTACGCCACCGCTTCTCACCCGATTGGAAAACCAAGCTCGAATACAACTGGACGCGCAACACCATACACGACCGGCAGGGCTACGCGGCGATGAAAACCGACCACGACACCCGCCAAATCGACCTGCTCGAAACCGATTCCGGCGAAAAAAGCACCACCCATAGCTTCGTCGCCTCGGTGGACGGCAAATACAACCTTCTCGGTCGCAAACACGACATCCTGTTCGGCATCAGCGGCTTCAACACCAAAAACCGCGCCCCCAGCCGCTTTGCCCGTTACGACAACGCCTTCGGCCTGCATGACTTCCTGAACGACCACAGCCTGCGCCCCGCCACCCCCGCCGACTACGAATACACCGCCGACGACGACATCCAAGCCCGCCAGTTCGGCGGCTACTTCGCCACCCGCTTCCGCCCCACCGAGCGCCTCGCCCTGATCGGCGGCGCACGGTACAGCCGCATCACCATGCAGAAAGCCGAACACGTTGAAGGCACAAACGAAAAAGTAAACCGCAGCAAAGCCACCCCCTACATCGGCGCCGTGTATGACCTCACCGACCAACTCTCCGCCTACACCAGCTACGGCACCTCCTTCGAGCCCGTGTTCGACAAAGGCCAAGACGGACGATTCCTCAAGCCCACCACCGGCCGCAACATCGAAGTTGGCCTCAAAGGCGAATTTTTCGACCAACGCCTCAACGTCTCCGCCGCCCTCTTTGACACCCGTAAAAATGGCATGCCAAAATACGTGGAAAGCGGCGACTACTACGTCTCCGAAGACAACATCCGCACACGCGGCTTTGAAACTGAAGCCGCCGGCCGCATTAACGACAACTGGTTCGTCAGCGCAGGCTACACCGTGCAAAACCGCAAAGGCGGCGAAGACTCCTACGAAGCCGACCTGCCGCGCCACCAAATCAAACTCGCCACCACCTATGATTTGAACGAGCGTCTCACCCTCGGCGGCAGCCTGCGCTGGCAGAGTAAAACCAGCAACATCAACAAAAGCGCGCTGGCCGACGAAAACGACGCTCCCTCGCTCGAACGCGCCCGCAAGTCTGCCACCCAGAAAGCTTACACCCTGGTTGACCTGATGGCCGCCTACCGCATCGGCAAAAACTCCGAAGCCACCTTAAACGTCAACAACGTCTTCAACACCCGCTACCGTACGCTTTCCACCTTCCTCGCCTACGGCGAAGCGCGCAGCGCAGTGTTGGGCTTCAAATACCGCTTTTAAATGGGCACAGCCAACCAACCTGGCTTACGGCTGGAAAGAGTCGAATTTAGGCAGCAGCTATGAGATGGTTCTAACTGAAGAATCACTGAATCGCCCGACATTGGATTGAGCAGACGTACCGAACAACGAGAACCTGCTCGGACAACGGCATTACCGCCGCTGCCGCACCCACTGTCTACAACATTGAGGTCGAGGATTACCACACCTATTGCGTCGATTATCAATGTATCCTGGCGCATAACCAGAATTTATGTCGCCCTGCGATGCACGCAGTTTCCGAACTCATTGCAGATGATGGCGTAGCGGGTAACGCGTCCAACCAAGGTCAATAATGCACTTTTCTGTCCTTTGCCGACGATGGTGTCGGCTTCCCAATCGCCGATGCGGGTTTTTTGGTCGACGACGGCGGGTCGGTTTTCTCTACCGACGCGGTTGGGCACTTTGCCTCTGGTCTATGTGCTGCCGTAGCGTTTGCGGTAGGTTTTGCTGCATATTCTGAGGTGTTGCCACAAGGTGCCGCCATTGCTTTTGTCTTGGCCGAAGGTAGCGGTAAACGGTGCTGTGATGGAGTGTGATCCGGTGGTGTTTATGCAGGTAGGCGCATACTTGTTCGGGACTGAGTTTGCGGCGGATAAGGGTGTCGATGTACTGAATCAGCTGCGAATCGAGCTTGTAAGGTTTTCGCCGGCGCTGTTTGGTCAGCCGGCTTTGCCGTTGTGATTTTTCGGCGCTGTATTGCTGCCCTTGGGTACGGTGCCGTTTGATTTCGCGGCTGATGGTGCTTTTGTGGCGATTAAGCTGTTTGGCGATTTCGGCGATGGTGCAGTGGCGGGACAGGTATTGGATGTGGTATCGTTCGTCTTGGGTCAGTTGCATGTAGCTCATGGCAATCTTTCTTGCAGGAAAGGCCGTATGCTACCGCATACTGGCCTTGAACTGCACCCCAAAAGTTGGACACATCCCCTCCAACTCACAAGGTGCAGTTTTTTTATGAGCAAATATACATTACACTTCAAATACCAAGCCGTACTCTACTACCTGCATATACGCAGCCAACAGCGTACCGCAGACCACTACGGCATCTCCCGAACCTACCTGCGACGATGGATACGCGCCTACCCATGAAAAAAAACCTCATCCTCCCTCTCCTACTCGCCCTATCCCTCCCCGCCCTCGCCGACCCCATCGACGACTTCGCCCAAGCCGAGCTTGAGCGGCAAAAAATCCCCGGCCTTGCCGTCGGCATCTACCGCAACGGTAACATCGTCAAACAACAAGGCTACGGGCTGGCAAACGTAGAACACCAAATCCCCGTCTCTGCCGACACCGTGTTTCAGACGGCCTCCATCGGCAAAATGTTCGCCGCTGCCGTCGTGATGCTGTTGGTGGAAGACGGTAAAATCCACCTCGACCAATCCGTGCGTGCCTACCTGCCCGAAGCGCCCAAAAGCTGGCAGCCCATCACCATCCGCCACCTGCTCAACCACACTGGCGGCATCGGCAACACTGAAACCGACTGGCAGCAAAACAGCAGCGAAAAACAAATGCTGCGCCGCATCTACACCGCCCCGCTGCAATTCAAACTAGGCAGCCGCTGGGCATACAGCAACAACGGCTACGCCGTCCTCGGCGCCGTCATCACCCGCGTCTCCGGCAAACACTACGGCGAAATCCTGCAAGAGCGCGTGTTCGCCCCGCTGGGCATGACTTCCGCCCGCGTGATCAGCGAGCGCGACATCGTCCCCCACCGCGCCGCAGGTTATGAGCTTGACGACGCCGACGGCAGCCTGAAAAACCAAGAATGGGTCGCCCCCTACCACAACCAAACCGCCGACGGCTCGCTCTATCTCACGCTACACGACTACCGCCGCTGGCTCGCCGCCGTAGAAGCACGCCAAATCCTCAAGCCCGAATCCTGGCGCGAAATCTTCACCCCCGCCCGCCTCAACAACGGCGACAGCTACCCCTACGGCTTCGGCTGGTCGCTCGTCCCCGCTCCCGACGGCAGCCCCATGAGCGGCCACCCCGGCGCATGGCAGGGCTTCAGCACCGAGCTGCGCCGCTACGAAGGCGACGGCACCGATATTGTCGTGTTAACCAATTTGGCAGGCGTAGATACTGAAGCCATCATTGAAGGCATCGCCGCGCGTACCAACCCGCGCTACCAAAAAACCCACGTCCCCATCCCCGACCAACACCCCGCCCTCACCCGCAACTTCGAGCGCGTCCTGCTGCTCATCAAACAAAACAAACCGCATCCCGCCGTACCCAAAGGCCGTCTGAAAGACCTGCACGCCAAATTTGCCGACGCAGGCAAGTGCCAAGCTCTGCCCACCCGCCACCAAAACAACGGCGACATCCAAGAGCGAGACTACCGCGTAGTCTGCGAAAAACGCATATTTGAAGGCAACGCCGATTTTGTCAAAGGCAAAACCGTGCGGCTGTGGCTGGAAGAAACGGTGGATGATGCGGGGACGAAACCGTAAGTCGAGCATAAATGCACGACCTACCAACTCATACGTTATTTTGATTGGGAATTTGAAGATTACACAGCCTGAAAAGAACACCCCAAGTCCGCCATCCATCTCTACCACCCGCTGAACACCCTCAAACCCTTCGATCAAAACATCTGGATTACCGACGGCGGCAAAATCTGTATGGCGTTTCCGCTCGGCGTCAAAATTCCGTTCAGCACCCGCATGGCCGTGGTGCGGCTCGCGGATGGCGGTTTGTGGTGCCACTCGCCCATCGACCCAGCGCCCGAGTTGTTCGCGCAAATCGACGCGCTGGGCGAAGTAAGGCATTTGGTCTCGCCCAACAAAATCCATTACGCTCACATTAGCGCATGGCAGGCACGCTATCCGCAGGCACTGGTGTGGGCAAGTGCTGGCGTGCGCGAACGGGCGGCGGAGCAGGGCATCGCCATCGCGTTTGACGACGATATAAATAGCCCGATTTCGTCCAATATTGCAGGCATGTGCTTGCAGATTTTCCGCTGACAAATGAACTGGCCCCCAAATCTTGGACGCTCATAAAAGCCTATTCAGGCGCTCTGTGTAAGCTGGGTTCTGTATGCGACAGGACTCAGCTTTTTCAATTTCAAACTGCAACGCTCCCGGTTGTAGTAATCCATATAATCATCTATCTGTTTCATCAATTCGTCCACCGTCAATTCTCCTGCGTTATAGAAACACTCCGTCTTCAACACCGCAAAGAAACTCTCCATCGGTGCATTGTCCCAAAAATTCGCCTTTCGCGACATGCTTTGAACCATGGAATGTTGGGCAAGCAATTCCCTATACCCCGCCGTACGGTACAGCACGCCTTGGTCAGAATGAAGCATTGTTCCTTTATCAGTCAGCCGGGGTGCGGCTTTTTCGAGCATTTCCTTCACCATTTCACTGTCGGCTCTGCGGCTCATGGCGTAGGCGACGATCTCGCGGTTGAACAAATCCAAGATCGGCGAGAGGTACAGTTTGCCGTCCTTTCCTTTGAGTTCGGTCACGTCTATCAGCCATTTTTCGTTGAGCTTTTTGGCTGTGAACCGACGTTTGAGGAGGTATTCCGATATTTCGCCCATGGCGGGATGGCGGTAGGCTTTTTTCGCCCGTATGAGTGCTTTCAGTCCTAGCTGTCTCATCAACCGCGCCACTTTTTTGCGGTTCCAACCCAATGCTGCGGCAATGCGCCTTTGCCCGTATCGTCCTTTATGCCGCCGGTAGGTTTCGACGAGGAGGGCTTTGTCGGCTTCATCGGGGTCGGGTCGGTCTTGGTGGTGGTAGTAAAAGCTGCTTTTGGGCAGGTTTGCGATGTGTAGCAGGTATTTGAGCGGGTGTTGCGCCCTCAGTGTTTGGACGGTTTGGCTTTGTTCTTTTCGGTCCGCTTTTTGCTGAGGGCTTTTAACTCCTTTAGGTAGGCAACCTTTGCGCGCATATAGCACAACTCTTCGATAAGCTCTGCCTGTGTTTTTTCGTGGTCGGGTTTGTCGGCGATGAAGGAGTTTTTGCGGTGGTCGGTCATGGTTTTGGATTGGGGATGTTCGAGTGCGCCGATGCCGCCTTCTTGATAGGCGCGTATCCATCGTCGTAGGTGGGTTCGGGAGATGCCGTAGTGGTCTGCGGTACGCTGTTAGCTGCGTATATGCAGGTAGTAGAGTACGGCTTGGTATTTGAAGTGTAATGTATATTTGCTCATAAAAAAACTGCACCTTGTGAGTTGGAGGGGATGTGTCCAACTTTTGGGGTGCAGTTCAAAACGAAGAAGTTTCAGACGGCCTCGAAGAGGAAACCGGATTCGTTTGGGATGGCAGCCATTTGCTGCAGGAAGTCCACCCGGACGGCAGGTATACCTATCTCTACACCGACCAAGACTCCTACGAACCGCTGGCACAGGTCCGCAATTGGACAACCGAAGACGGCGAAAGCAGACAACAAATCCACTACTTCCACTGCGACCAAATCGGCATCCCGAGAGAGATGACCGATAAGGACGGCAATCTGGTTTGGTTCGGCTATTATTACGGTTGGGGCAAACTGAAGAGCGAAACCAACATATCCGGCACTGCTCACCAACCCTTCCGCCTGCAAAACCAGTATTGCGACCGTGAGACGGGGCTGCATTACAACTTCTTCAGGTACTATGAGCCGGATGCGGGTCGGTTTGTGAATCAGGATCCGATTGGGCTGGAAGGTGGTAGTAATTTATATAGGTTTGCACCAAATACTGTTTCATGGACTGATCCATTTGGATTATTCGGCTTCGCAGGAACTATTTCCAGCCCTGGTGGCTTTGGCAGTTCAGTAGCGACTACTGGCCGTCAGAGTGCAGCGACTGCTAATAATGCAGCGGCTGCGATTGTTGCATCCCAGTCAAAATCACATACTGCTGTTGGGCGATGCAATAAAGATGAAAAAGACCCTTGTTCACAATTTCCCACAAAAAATGCTGCAAGAATTATTGCTTTAAAAGAAGCTGGTATTCCAACAAGTTCAACCCCTATTGCACAAAATATAACACCTAACTGGGAACAATATATGTATAAAAATCCAAATGGTTCACGAACACCACTCATTGTTTCACACCATCCTTCTGATGCAAAACATCCTTGTCCGCACTGGCATGTAGGTACTGCCAAAATGGATGGAAATCTTGTTCAAAAAAGAAATAATGGGAATGGTACATTTTCTTGGAAGTACTACAAAGATAATGTAACCGTACAACATAGGAAATAGTATCATGACAACTTTAAAAGATAGGATTTTTACTTTAAAACAGAATAATTTAATGAAAAAAATGAAAGAAACTCATTTTTTAAATAATTTAATTTCAGATTCTGAAAAATTTATTCCATATCCACTCTCATGTGAAATAATAAATCGTACTTTCACTTCCTACAGAAATATAGAATTATTAAAAGATAATTTTAGTTTATCGATAAAAAAGGAAATATTAAATTTTTTTGTACCAGAGGAAAATGATATTGCTTATGTGTACTTTTATGGAGGAATAAAT
>NZ_JBQCWB010000012.1:0-21908 GCF_051957775.1 Neisseria sp. P0016.S008 | reverse complement strand
ACCTTCCTACGCTATCCATACATACAAAAAACACAAAACAAAGGCCGTCTGAATTGCTCTTTCAGACGGCCTTTTGAATTTGATCTTCGCTTTAATTTATATTGTTGGCGCTTGTTTTTTGGTATGATGTTTCCTTGATTCTTTTATATTAGCCTCGAGTTTGCTATGTCTGTCTATACCAGTGTTTCCGACGCTCAAATGCGTGACTTCCTTCTGCAATATGATTTGGGAGATTTTGTTTCTTTGCAGGGGATTGCTCAAGGAATTACTAATAGTAATTATTTTTTGACAACTTCAACGGGTCGTTATGTATTGACTGTTTTTGAGGTTTTAAAATCAGAGGAACTGCCTTTCTTTCTAGAACTAAACCAGCATTTGAGTCTGAATGGCGTTGCCTGCGCTGCTCCGATTGCTCGTAAAGATGGCGGACTGCATTCTATTTTGGCCGGAAAACCGGCTTGTTTGGTTACTTGTTTGAATGGATCAGATACCGGCTGGCCAACCGAAGCTCAATGTTTTCATACCGGTGCAATGCTGGCTAAAATGCATTTAGCCGGTCAAGACTTTCCTTTAAAAATGAAAAATCCTCGTTATGATGACTGGTGGCACGATGCCTGCACTCAGTTGCTGCCTGTTTTAGATTCTGAGGATGCCGCACTGCTTCAATCTGAAATTGCTGCTTTAGATGAAAATCTGGGAGAGCATTTGCCTTCCGGTATTATCCATGCCGATTTATTTAAGGACAACGTATTGCTTAATGGAGATGAAGTTTCCGGCTTTATCGATTTCTATTATGCGTGTAACGGTAACTTTATGTACGACCTGGCAATTGCGGTTAACGATTGGGCACGAACAGCTGATAACAAATTAGACCCCGTACTTTATGATGCCTTTATTCATGGCTACGAAAGCGTACGTCCTTTATCTGATGAAGAACGCGCGTATTTCCCTACTGCACAAAGAGCCGGATGTATTCGTTTTTGGGTATCGCGCCTGCTCGATTTTCATTTCCCTCAATCAGGAGAAATGACGTTTATTAAAGATCCGAATGCATTTAGGGATCTGCTCTTGAGTCTTAAATAATATATAGAGAAAAGGCCGTCTGAAATTCAGACGGCCTTTTCTCTAATGCCCTCCCCCGCCAGAACCACTAAACGGAGGTCTTGCCAACCAAATAATGGGGATCATGCTGATGAATATGATACTGCCTGCCAAGAAGATTTCATTTGAGCCAATAATAAAGCCTTGTTGGGAAATGGTGCTATTTATCGCCACCAAAGCCTGTTCCTTGCTCAAGCCATTGGCCATCATGCCTTGAATAGATTGGTTGCTAATTGAGGACAATAAGTTAACATGTTCGGTCAGTTGAGTATGATGCAAAGCTTCGCGTCGTTCCCACATGGTGCTGACAACCGATACTCCGACACCGCCCATAAAGACACGCAAGAAGTTAGACAAGCTACTGGCCGAGGCAATTTGATTGCCTTTCATATGCGACAAGGTAATGCTGGTCAAAGGCAGGAAGAACATGGCTACGCCTAAACCCTGCCAAAACTGTGGCCAAACGACATTGCTCATATCCATACCGGCATAGAAATCGGTTCGCCAATGGAATGTGTAAGCAAACACCAAGAAGCTGGCGCTGACAAACAGACGCATATCGACGCGATTGCCGAACTTACCGATAATCGGCGACAGAATAATCGGCAGGAAGCCCACCGGTGCAGCAGCCAGACCTGCCCAAGTAGCGGTATAGCCGAGATTTGATTGCAACACCAAAGGCAGCAGGGTCAATGTGCCCATATAGACCATAAAGCCCAACGATGTAGCAACGACGCCTATTATGAAGTTTCTATTTTTAAACAATGACAAATCGACAATCGGGTATTTCTCGCCCAGCTCCCAAACAATAAAATATGTCAGAAATACCAAAGCAGTAACACCCAAAACGATAATCTCTCCCGAGGCAAACCAGTCCAACTCCTTGCCCCTATCAAGCATCATTTGCAATGCACCGATACCGACAATCATCAACACCAGCCCGACATAATCGATTGGCGCCCTGACGATTTCAGTTTCCCTGTGTCTAAGCTGCTTCCAAGCAATAGTTGCAGACAAAATCCCGATCGGGATATTGATAAAGAAAATCCATCCCCAATGCCAGTTGTCCGAGATCCAACCGCCCAAAATCGGCCCCAATACAGGGGCAACAACGACGGTCATTGCCCATAAGGCCAGTGCCAATGTTCGTTTTTCTGGCGGATAGGAAGCCATTAACAGACTTTGGGACAAGGGAATCAATGGTCCGGCGATAAAGCCTTGCAATACACGGAAAAAAACCAAGGCTTGAAGATTATGTGCAATGCCACACAGCCATGACATTACGACAAACCCGATCACGGCAGCGATAAAGATTTTGACCTCGCCAAACCGCTTGGCCAAAAAACCCGTCAAGGGGACGGAAATGGCATTGGCTACGGCAAATGAGGTAATCACCCAAGTTCCCTGCGTGGTAGCCGCACCCAAATCCCCTGCAATAACTGGCACGGCGACATTGGCGATGGTACTGTCCAAGACTTCCATAAATACGGCCAAGCTGAGCGCCAAAGTTGCCAACACCAGCTTAAACCCTTGTAACGGCGGATAATTCATATTTTTAAACTATAAGACAACCGCCAAAGCGGTCGATTGAAGAGAATCAATATTTCAGACGGCCTGAGCCTTCAATAAAAGACTCAGGCCGTCTGAAAAGATTATTTTGCGTATTGCTCGAAGATTTTATCGACTAAAGCATCGGCGGCTTTCCAATCCACACTTTCCGTTTCCGGCAATGTAGTGTTTCGCTCTGCTTCGGCAATCATCGCTTTACCGCTGCCCTTCTCGGCAATATCGACTTTAACAGTCATCGACAAACCGACACGGAGCGGATTTTGTTGCAATTCTTTAGCATCCAAACTGATACGCACCGGCACACGTTGTACAACTTTAATCCAGTTGCCCGTTGCGTTTTGCGCCGGCAGTAATGAGAACGCACTGCCCGTACCGGCCGACAATCCCATTACCTTGCCATGGTAAACCACTTTACTGCCGTACAAATCGGCTGTCATTTCAACAGGCTGGCCGATTTTCATTTTGCGCAGTTGCGATTCTTTAAAGTTGGCATCCACCCACAATTCAGACAGGGGCACAACGGCCATCATCGGCGTACCTTGTGCGATACGTTGGCCGACTTGGACATTGCGTTTGGCAATTTGGCCGCTAATCGGCGAACGGATTTGCGTACGTTGCAGGTTCAGCCAAGCGTCTTTGATGTGGCTGATGGCCGTCTGAACTGCCGGTTGTTGGCGCAGAGGAATATTGTTGCCCAACGCTGCCTGAGCAGAAACTTCTTCTGCCTCAACCGCTTTCAATGCAGCCTGAGCCTGAACCACAGCAGCACGGGCATGGCTGAGTTCTTCGCCGGAAACCGCTTCCGTACCCGCCAAAGATTCACGGCGGCGCAAATCGGCTTGCGCACGGGCCAAATCGGCTTTGCGTAACAACACTTGCGCTTTGGCTTTTGAATTGACCGCAGTTTGCTGTTTGTTTTGACGGATGGCCTGAATCAATTCATTTTGCGCACGATCGTATGCCAGCTGAAAATCGCTGTCGTCCAAAGCCACCAAAACATCGCCTTTTTTCACGACATCCGTATCGTCATACATGACTTTGCGCACCGTGCCGTTTACCTGCGGCGTAATCATCACCAAATGACCGGCCACATAAGCATCTTCCGTTTCTTCTTCATGCTGCCAAAACAGGAAATACGCCAAAGCAACTACAGCTGCCGTAATAAGGAATAGGAGTGTAACGATAACCAAATTGCGTTTGCGATGCGTTTTAGCGCCGGAAGCGGCTACTTCCGTTTCATTTTGGACATTATTTTTTTCTGATTGAGTATCCATAAGTCCCAACTTTAATTTTGCACATGTGATAACGATATTATTGTCTTACTGGGCGCTGACTTATACCATCAGCCCCAATACGCGCGTTTAACGCGCTAAAGAGTCATATTCTATAGTTACACTCTATTCATTACAATAATTTCTTCCGGTAGCAAATGTAAATAAGGTAAGCAAAAGGCCGTCTGAAATTACTTTCAGACGGCCTACGTTTTGATAAAACGTTTATTTCTTATTTAATTTAAAGCCTCCGCCCAACTGGGCATTGAGGTTACTCCAAGCTGTCAGATATTCTGCATGGTATTGAACTGCCGACATTTTCGTACGCACAGCTTCATCTTGTTTTTGCAAGGCGCTCAAGCCGTTATCCAAACCTGCACGAACACGTCCTTTTGCATTTTGTGCAGATTTATCGGCAATATTGACCATCTTGTTCCAAGTATCTTGTCGGCTTTTCAGGCTTTGATAGTCGACTACAGCATCTGCCGCCGAACGCATGGCGTTCAAAACGGTTTGGTCATACACGGCAACCTGCTCGTTATACTGGGCACGTTTGCCCGCCAATTTGGATTGCAGCGCGCCGGAGGTGAACAATGGCAGATTCAAAGCCGGAACAATGCCCAACATACCGGATGTCCGTCCGCGAATAAGATTGAACGCATCAATATGCGTCATACCTGCTAAAACTTTTAATTCGATATTCGGGTAAAACTCTGCTTCGGTCGATTTGACGATATGCCATTTCTCTTCAAGCAAAGCTTTTTGCGCCGCGATATCGGGGCGGGCCGCCAGTAAATCCGCTTCAATACGGCTAACCGGCAATGAAGGCACAGCCGCCATTTTTTCCGGAACCTGTCCATTCAATGCACCCGGTACACGGCCGGTCAATACAGCCAAACTGTTGCGGATTTTCTCATTTTTCTGAGTCCATGCCGATTTTTCAAGCTGTAATTGTTGTTGCGCCATTTCCAGAGCGTGCAAGGCATCGGCAGGAGCCAGCTGCGCTTTAACGCGTTGTTGCATCAGTTTCAATGCCTTATCCGCTAACTCTATGCGCGTATCTAGCAGCGCCAGTTGTTCTGTCGCCATCTGCCACGCAAAATATTGGGCGGCAACAGCATGAGCCAGCTCAGTGCGGACATGCTGCGCTTCATATACCGCTGCCCGGCTTTTTCCCAAAACGGCTTGAATCTGCTCTCGGTTTTTACCCCAAAAGTCAAAAACCAAGCTGCCTTGCAAGGCTGCGTTCGCCAAAACCAATGTATGGTCGGTATCAACCATACCGGCTTGAGGTTTGGGTGAAACATAAGCACCTAGACCTGTAACGCCCAAGCCGACTTGTGGTTTGTTTGCGGCTCCTACAACGCCCAGCTGCGCCTGAGCCTGCTCAAACCTTGCCTTGACGACACGCAGATTGGTGGACGTCTGAATGGCGGAAGCAATCAAATTGTTTAATTTTTTATCTTTCAGCTTCATCCACCAGCCGTCTTGGGCAGTAGCGGCAGATTGGCCTTGCGGCAGCGGATAGGCTGTTGTCTCATCCAAAGGCGACTGCTTGCCGAACGGTGCACATGCCACCAACAGCGAAACAGCAGCAACACATACGCTTGATTTGACCAAACCTAATTTCATACAGACTCCGTTTATGTGTGCCTGCCGCAGACCATCAGGCCGTCTGTTGTCAATTGCCCAAACGGTTCAACAGTTTACCCAACAGGTGTTGCAGCGTATCATAATCCTCTTTCGTGAAATCTTCCCACGCCTGACCGCTCTGACGGGCAATTTGCGGCCATACTTCGTGGATGAAGGTCTCACCCGAAGGGGTCAATTTTAGCACAATCTGACGACGGTCTTTTTGATTGATATAACGCTCTACCCAGCCGCGTTCAACCATGTCGTCCGACAGGCGTGTCGCACTGGTGCGCGTCAAGTCCATCAGGTCGCTCAAGCGCGAAGGCAGGATTTCGCTGTTCGGGCTGACGTAAACCGCCATCAGGGAAAACCACAGATTTTCATTGATGCCAAACGCTTTCAGGTTTTCGTTCAAATGGCTGCTCAAACGTTCGGTTACGATGCGTAACATGCGGGATACTTGGTTTTGCTGCTCCGGAAACTGCGGCAGACGGGTAGAAAGCAAACGCATTGCATTGACTAATTCGGTTTGTGAAAAACTCATAAATTCCTTCTTTCTGAGTGAGTTATTTTATTCGATATCAATCAAAATAAAATATGATGTAATAATTTACTTTAAGATACCAATTACTTACTTTAAGACGTTATACTAATTCAGATGATTATTTTAGTGTATGAAAATCTGATAATCGGTTACATGGTCCTACTAAACGGAGTTTTCTATGCCTAAATCATGAAAATTCGACCATAAAAAAGGCCGTCTGAAACCTTAATGACAACTTTCAGACGACCTCCATAACGGATTAAAATAAGCTTTTCCACTTGTACCGGATTCAAACCATGAACACTTCCGCCTTTTTCCCCCACATTACCCTTATCGGTGTCGGTTTAATCGGCGGTTCGTTCATGCTCGACCTCAAACGCTTGGGACTGGTGCAAACCGTTACTGGCATCGACACCAATGCCGACAACCTCAATTACGCACTCGAATGCGGCATCATCGACCATGCCTATACGAATATTTGTGCCGAAAGCATCGGCAATGCCGATTTAGTTTTGATTGCCACGCCAGTCTCCGCCCTGCCTGACGTATGCCGCGACATCAAGCCCTTCTTAAAAGACACCGCCTGCGTTTCCGATGTCGGCAGCACCAAACAATCGGCACTCAATGCCTTCCGCACCCACTTATCCGACCGCCTGCCGCAATGTTTTGCCGCCCACCCGATAGCCGGCTCGGACCAAAGCGGCGCAAAATCCGCGCGTTGCGGCTTGTTTCAAAACAGCCGACTTATCATTACGCTACACGGACAAGAGGTTTCAGACGGCCTGAGACGGCTGAAAAGCCTGTGGCAGGCGGTTGGTTCGCAAATTTCAACCATGAGCGCCGAAGAACACGACAATATTTTTGCCGCCGTTTCCCACTTGCCGCACTTGGCCGCCTTTGCCTATGTCCACGCTTTGGTTGACCATCCGCACGGCAAAGACTATCTCCCCTATGCCGCCACCGGCTTTCGCGACTTTACCCGCATCGCTTCCAGCCATCCGGCCGTTTGGACAGACATCTGCATGGCCAACCGCCCTGCCCTGCTCAAACTGACCAGTGATTTGAAAGAACAATTATCCAAATTGGAACAGCTCCTTTTAGACGGCAACAAAACCGAGCTTTACCGCTATTTTGAAGAAGCCGCACAAATGCGTAATGACTGGCTGAAAAACCGTTAAACCTGTTTTCAGACGGCCTGATACCTTCTCAGCTAAAATCTTCATCACAATAAAAAGGGCATCTGTTTAGATGCCCTTTTAGATTTCTTACGACTTTAACATTTCACTCAGTCTTTCAAACGGAACTCAGCCGCTCTGGCGTGCGCGGTCAAGCTTTCGCCATGCGCCAACACACTGGCGGTTTTGCCCAATTTCTGTGCACCTTGTTCTGAAACCTGAATCAGACTGGAGCGTTTTTGGAAATCATATGTTCCCAAAGGAGAAGAGAAACGCGCCGTGCGGCTGGTCGGCAAAACGTGGTTGGGGCCTGCGCAATAGTCGCCCAGGCTTTCACTGGTATAGCGTCCCATGAAAATAGCGCCGGCATGGCGGATTTTTTTCGCCCACTCTTGCGGATTCTCAACCGACAGCTCTAAGTGTTCGGGAGAAATATAGTTGGCAATTTCGCAGGCTTCGTCCAAGTCTTTAGCCAAAATCATTGCACCGCGGTTGCCCAATGAAGCTTCAATAATCGCACGGCGCGGCATGGTTTCAATCAGGCGGTTCATGGCCGTCTGAACTTCGTCCAAATACGTTTGAGAAGTACCGATCAAAATTGCTTGTGCAATTTCATCGTGTTCCGCCTGACTGAACAAATCCATGGCCACCCAATCGGCAGGCGTCGTGCCATCGGCAATCACCAAAATTTCAGACGGCCCTGCCACCATATCGATACCGACCACGCCGAACACGCGTCGTTTTGCCGCGGCGACAAAAGCATTGCCCGGGCCGGTAATCTTATCGACTTGAGGCACAGATTCCGTACCATAAGCCAAAGCCGCAACCGCCTGAGCGCCGCCGACCGTAAACACTTTAGTCACACCAGCCACAAAAGCAGCCGCCAACACGATATCGTTGCGCTCGCCTTTCGGAGTGGGAACGACCATGATGATTTCTTTCACGCCGGCAACGTGGGCAGGCATGGCGTTCATGATGACGGAACTCGGATAAGCGGCTTTACCGCCCGGAACATAAATACCGACACGGTCAAGCGGCGTAATCTGTTGGCCCAAAAGCGTGCCGTCTTCATCTTCGTAAGTCCACGACTCCATTTTTTGGTGTTTATGGTAGCTTTCCACCCGTCGCGCGGCTGTTTTCAAGGCCGTCTGAATATTTTCAGGCAAACGCTCAAACGCAGACTGCAAATCGTCTTGTGTCAGGATTAAATCGTCGATGGTTTGAGCGGATGTGCCGTCAAAGCGGTTGGTGTATTCAATCAGCGCCGCATCGCCGCGTTTTTGAACATCGGCGCAGATATCGGCAACAATACGGTCGATTTCAGGGTTTTGCGCGGTTTCAAAAGCGAGTAATGCTTTGAGTTCGGCTTGAAAATCAGGGGATTGGGTGTCGAGTTTCTTCATGGTTTGCTCTCTTCCTTGTTTCGTTCCTATTGTTTTCAGACGGCCTCAGCCACACATAGGCCGTCTGAATATTATCTTTTCAAAAAACCTTTTTTCTGCAAAAACGCCAATATATGCGGCCGCACAGGATTGCCCAAGGTTTTGGCCAGCGATTCTTTCCAAGGTATCGGTCTTCCCTTGCGTAACTCATAATAATCCGCCACTGCCTGATTATAAGCTTCAACCGCATCGGCATTCAGGCTCGGACAGACGTTTTCGGCATAGACCATTTCCTTAGGCAGGCGCGGCTTGAGCGGTGGGTCTTGATCAGGATAACCGAGGCACAATCCCACCAAAGGCACGCAATAATCCGGCAGGTTCAACACATCCGACACTTTTTGCGCATTATTGCGCAACGCGCCGATATACACGCCGCCCAGCCCAAGCGATTCGGCGGCAAGCAATACGTTTTGCGCCATAATGCCTGCATCGACCGCGCCAATCAGGGTTACTTCCGCCCAATCAATTTGCGCATCGGGAAACATCGCCTTGTGTTTGGAAAAATCGATGCAAAACAATAAAAATTCCGCACAATGGACAATATAAGGTGCGCTTCCTGCCGCTTCATGTATCCCCTGCCTCAGCGCAAGATCGGATACGCGGATGATGGAAACGCATTGCAGGTTGTTGGAGGTCGAAGCCTGCTGCCCGGCGCGAACCAGCGTATTGAGGATTTCATCGGCAATCGGTTCGGAAGTAAACCTGCGGATGGAACGATGGGAAAGAATCGTATCGAGTGTCGGTTTGCTTTGCATCATGACGGGGCTTTCAAACTGGGTTGGCAGACAGTTTTTGCCAAAAACTTTTCAGACGGCCTTAGCGGCATTTTCAAATGCCTGAATAATCGGATTTAGCAGCGCATATTTGGTTTTCAAGGCAGCTTTGTTGACCACCAAACGGCTGGAAATATCAGCCACATGTTCCACAGCTTCCAAACCATTGGCCTTCAATGTATTGCCGCTAGAAACCAAATCGACAATCGCGTCGCTCAGACCGACCAAAGGCGCAAGCTCCATCGAACCGTACAGTTTGATGATGTCCACATGCACACCCTTGTCGGCAAAGTGTTCGGCGGCGATGTCGGGATATTTGGTGGCAATCCGCAAGCGGCTGCCAGGTTTGGACGCAGCGGCGTAATCACAACCTTTTTTCACCGCAACCATCATACGGCATGAAGCAATGTGCAAATCCAAAGGTTGATACAGGCCGTCTCCGCCATGCTCGATCAGCACGTCCTTACCGGCAATACCGAAATCCGCCGCACCATATTGCACATAAGTCGGCACATCGGTTGCGCGTACAATCACCAAACGGATATTGTCATGATTCGTACCAATAATCAGCTTGCGCGATTTTTCCGGCTCTTCAGCAGGCACAATACCGGCGGCGGCCAACAGCGGCAGGGTTTCCTCAAAAATTCGCCCCTTGGATAAAGCAATCGTTAAAAGTGTGTCGGTCATTTTTTCTTCTCCTTTGCCGTATCAAAAACAAGAAGGCCGTCTGAAATCCACAACCCATTTCAGACGGCCTCAACTACGGTTTTACAATAATGTTTTCACATCAGCCGCAATCGTTTCCGGCTCACTGCCATAAGGCGAGAAAATCGCCACTTCGCCGTTTTTATCAATCAAATATGCACCTGAAGAGTGGTCGACCAAATAGTTTTCGCTGTCTTCTTTTTGGTTTACTTTAGCCGATACCACACGGTATTGCTGTTTGATGACAGGCAGGCTTTGATCGCCAGTAGCTGTCAGGCCGATAAAATCAGGATTGAACTGTTTAGCATATTTGCCGATTACTTCAGGCGTATCGCGCTCAGGGTCGATGCTGACAAATACTACTTTCACGTCTTTAGCCTGATCGCCCAATTGTTTCAAAGTATCGCTGTAAGTCAGCAACTCGGTCGGGCATACGTCAGGACAGTGGGTATAACCGAAGGACAGGATAACCACTTTGCCTTTCAAATCGCTCAGGCTGAAAGGTTTGCCGTCGCCATCGGTCAATGTGAAATCGCCGCCAATGTCTTCTTTGCGCATATCGGTACCGCGCGCTTGCACTTTGGGCGCAGACTCACCGGAAGCAGCAGGTGCAGCAGAAGCGGCAGGTGTCGAAGAAGCCTCTTTGGCCTCCTCTTTAGGCTGACAAGCAGCCAGAGCAGCCAACGCAAAAGCACTGAGTAGGAAAGTTCGTGTGACGGAAAGCATAAATTTTCTCCAAAACCGTTTCAAATAAGTGAGGCCAAACAACCGCCCGGCCGATATAAAAACAAAACATCTTCATATTAACGCGTTTGACACATTAAATGTAGCCCTTTTTGCAGATAAATACTGCTTTTTTTGTTTTAAAAATCTGCCTTCCATTTAGATAGCCATCAAGCGTAAAAAGTTTAATTCATTAAAAATCAAACAAATATAAAAATAATCCAATTTTTTTTCAATTACTGCTTTACAAGATTCGAAAACTCGCTATAATGACGACTTCTTCGCTAGCCCAGGTGGCGAAATTGGTAGACGCAGGGGACTCAAAATCCCCCGCCGCAAGGTGTGTCGGTTCGAGTCCGACCCTGGGCACCAAATTAAAAAAACCTCTTGATTCAATCAAGAGGTTTTTTGCTATTTATCATTTGCAAAACCTTCTCCTTACTCAAACTGTCAACAATCTCCCCACATCAAGCTCAATAAAACTGTTTTTTTATTTCTTTAGAATCAAACGATAATCTATTTTTACTCCTTAAACGTTAAAAGATGAAAGATTTTGTCTTGCTTGTACAGTCGGATTGCGTTATCGTTTCTACTCTTTTTCACAAACTCTGTGTTTCTTCCCAATTGCTTGGATAGTCTGACTGTCATCGTATTCCCTCAGTGCGCGTACCCTAAATCGCTGCTTGGTGGAATTGCATTACAGGTGCTGTGGTGAGGCGGATTGTTCCTATTGGTTTGAAACCATATAAAAGAGGTCAATATGCAATTATCAGGCGCACAAATCATCGTGCAAAGTCTCAAAGCCGAAGGTGTCGAGTATGTATTCGGCTATCCGGGCGGCGCGGTTATCGAAATCTACGATGCCCTTTTCCAACTCAATAAATTCAAGCACATCCTGGTTCGCCACGAGCAGGCAGCCGTACATGCGGCAGATGCTTATGCCCGTGTCAGCGGCAAAGTCGGCGTTGCTTTGGTGACTTCCGGCCCAGGCGTGACCAATGCGCTGACCGGCATCGCCACTGCTTACAGCGACTCCATTCCGTTGGTAGTCATCAGCGGCCAGGTGGGCAACTCCCTCATCGGGACAGACGCATTCCAAGAAGTGGATACAGTCGGCATTACCCGCCCTTGTGTCAAACACAATTTCTTGGTAACCAATATCGCTGAGTTGGCAGACACCATCAAAAAAGCTTTCCAAATCGCCGCAAGCGGCCGTCCTGGTCCCGTTGTTGTCGATATTCCTAAAGATGTCACCCAAGCAATGGCTAAATTCAGCTATCCGCAAGAAGACATCTTCATCCGCTCTTACCAACCGGTTGTACAAGGCCACATCGGTCAAATCAAAAAAGCCGTACAAATGCTGGCTTCCGCCAAACGCCCTATTGTTTACTTCGGCGGCGGCGTGGTTTTGGGCAATGCCTCTGAGGAAATGACCAAATTTGTCCGCATGATCGGCGCTCCTTGTACCGGTACATTGATGGGCTTGGGTGCATACCCTTCTAGCGACCGCCAATTCTTGGGCATGCTAGGTATGCACGGTACTTACGAAGCCAACCTCGCCATGCAGAATGCAGACGTTGTACTGGCAATCGGTGCGCGCTTCGATGACCGCGTGATTTCCGTACCGTCCAAATTTTTTGAAAAAGCTAAAAAAATTATTCATATCGACGTTGACCCGTCCAGCATTGCCAAACGCGTCAAAGTGGATATCCCGATTGTCGGCGACGTGAAAAACGTATTGTCCGAAATGATTCAATTGTGGGGTAAGCAAGAATCTGCACCTGCAGCCGATTCATTGGATAAATGGTGGAAAAGCATTGAAGAATGGCGTTCGCGCAACTGCCTGTGGTTTGATAATGAAAGCGAAATCATCAAACCGCAATACGTCATTCAAAAACTGGCCGAAATCACCAATAATTCTGCCATTATTACTTCCGACGTTGGTCAACACCAAATGTTTACCGCCCAATATTATCCATTCGAGCGTCCTCGCCAATGGCTCAATTCCGGCGGTTTAGGCACAATGGGCGTCGGCTTGCCATATGCCATCGGTGCGAAACTGGCCGCTCCTGATCAAGATGTATTCTGTATCACCGGCGAAGGCTCGATTCAGATGAACATCCAAGAGCTGTCCACCTGCTTCCAATACCGCGTTCCGGTTAACGTCGTTACCCTGAACAACGGCTACCTCGGCATGGTCCGCCAATGGCAAGAACTTTATTACGGCAACCGTGAATCGGAAACCTATTTCGATTCATTGCCTGATTTTGTCAAACTGGCTGAAGCCTACGGCCATATCGGCATCCGTGTAGACAAGAAATCTGATGTAGAAGGCGCGTTGCTGGAAGCATTAAACCAAAAAGACCGTCTGGTATTCCTCGATTTCTTGACCGACAAGAAACAAAACGTACTGCCTATGGTCGGCAACGGCAAAGGCTTGGACGAGATGGTTCTGCCGCCGCATATGCGCGAAACATTGTCAGCGTAAGGAGAGAAAAATGCGACATATCTTATCTATTCTGATGGAAAACGAATCAGGTGCGATGAGCCGTGTGGTAGGTTTGTTCTCCGCACGCGATTACAACATCGACTCCCTGGCTGTTGCTCCAACCGAAGACAAAACCTTGTCTCGCATGACCATCGTTACCCATGGCGACGAACACGTAATCGAGCAAATCACCAAACAGCTCAACAAACTGATTGAAGTTATCAAAGTGGTCGATTTGAACGAAAGCCGTTTTGTCGAACGCGAGCTGATGTTGGTAAAAGTCCGCGCCGTCGGCAAAGACCGCGACGAATTCCTGCGATTGACCGAAATCTATCGCGGCAGCGTCATTGACGTAACAGACCGTAGCTACACCATCGAAATCACAGGTTCTACCGAAAAACTCGACTCTTTCCTTGAAACAGTCGGTCGCGCTCAAATTTTGGAAACCGTACGCACAGGCGCAGCCGGTATCGGTCGTGGCGAGCGTATTTTGAAAATTTAATGCTGTATCTTCAGACGACCTTTTACTTTCTACAAAGGCCGTCTGAAAAACAGTAGGAGACAAACATGTCAAGCATCCAAATCGTTGCATTAGTTACCGTCAAACCCGAATACACCGAGGCTCTGGCTGCCCAGTTTAAAGAATTGGTCAAAGCCAGCCGTGCAGAAGAAGGCAACATCAGCTACGACCTGCACCAAGAAATCGGCAAACCCAACCGTTTCGTATTCGTAGAAAGCTGGAAATCCCAAGCAGCTATTGACGAACACAATGCCAGCGAACATTTCCAAAACTTCGTCAAATCCATCGAAGGAAAAACCGAAGTATTGGAAATCGTCTTGATGAACCAAGTCCTCGCTTAAGCCCCTATTACTTTTAACTCAACCCGGATTATCCGGAACCCTCTTACACTAAGGAAATAAAATGCAAGTTTATTACGATAAAGACGCTGACCTTTCTCTGATCAAAGGCAAAACCGTTGCCATCATCGGTTACGGTTCACAAGGTCACGCACACGCAGCAAACCTGAAAGATTCCGGCGTAAATGTCGTAATCGGTCTGCGCCAAGGCGGCTCTTGGAAAAAAGCCGAAGCAGCCGGCCACGACGTGCGCACCGTTGCTGAAGCAACCAAAGCAGCCGACGTTGTAATGATTCTGTTGCCTGACGAAAACCAACCTATCGTATACAAAAACGAAATCGAGCCTAACTTGAAAGAAGGCGCAGTATTGGCGTTTGCCCACGGCTTCAACGTACACTACAACCAAATCGTACCTCGCGCCGACCTCGACGTTATCATGATCGCCCCTAAAGGCCCAGGCCACACCGTACGCAGCGAATTCCTGAAAGGCGGCGGCGTACCTTCCCTGATCGCCGTTTACCAAGATAAAAGTGGCAAAGCCAAAGACATCGCCCTGTCTTACGCAGCAGCCAACGGCGGCACTAAAGGCGGCGTAATCGAAACCAACTTCCGCGAAGAAACCGAAACCGACCTGTTTGGCGAACAAGCCGTATTGTGCGGCGGTGTGGTCGAGTTGATTAAAACCGGCTTTGAAACCCTGACCGAAGCAGGCTACGCGCCCGAAATGGCCTACTTCGAATGCCTGCATGAAATGAAGCTCATCGTTGACCTGATTTACGAAGGTGGCATTGCCAACATGAACTACTCCATTTCCAACAACGCGGAGTACGGCGAATACGTTACCGGTGTGGAAGTCATCAACGACAAATCCCGCGAGGCCATGCGCAATGCCCTCAAACGCATCCAAACCGGCGAATACGCCAAAATGTTCATCCAAGAAGGTGCCGTCAACTACGCCAGCATGACTGCTCGCCGCCGCCTGACTGCCGATCACCAAATCGAAAAAGTCGGCGCGCAACTGCGTTCCATGATGCCTTGGATTGCCAAAAACAAACTGGTTGACCAAGACAAAAACTAATCTGTCTTTCAAGCAAATGAAACCTGCCTGATCACTCAGGCAGGTTTTTTAGAATTTTAAAACCCAATACACTATAAACCTCACTCAACAAGGCCGTCTGAAAACAATATAAACGACATTTGATCCCCAACTTCAATAAGTCGTCTTTTATGGTTCTCCTAAAATTTCCTTTTAGAAAAACATATTACGAAATAAACAACTATTTCCCATACCTACTCTGTCTGTAAAAAACAACGTTTCCCAACAAGAATACGCCTAAAACAAGAGGAAAATTTGTTTTCTTAAGCCATAACCTTTATATTATGGTCATGGAATCGTTGAAATAGAACGATATCGTAATAAGAAGAACGAATGCTCGCTTCTTCACACTTAAAAAAGGAAAACAGCAATGAAAAAATCCCTGATTGCCCTGACTCTGGCGGCTCTGCCTGTTGCAGCTATGGCTGACGTGACTCTGTACGGTCAAATCAAAGCCGGCGTTGAAGTATCCAAAGTAAAATTGGGTGAACAAACTGCTGCTAAACTGGGTCATGAGAAAAGCTCTAAAACTGCTACTGAAATCGCTGACTTCGGTTCACGCATCGGCTTCAAAGGCCACGAACACTTGGGTAACAACCTGAATGCCATCTGGCAAGTTGAACAAAACACTTCTATCGCCGGTGGCGACAAAGAGTGGGCTTCTCGCGAATCTTTCATCGGTTTGGAAGGTGGCTTCGGTAAAGTTCGTGCCGGTAAATTGAACTCTACTGTTAAAGACTCTAGCGACAACGTTGACCAATGGGAAAGCAGCAACGGTGCTTTGAACATGTCTGTATTCACTCGTGTTGACGAACGCGCAGTATCTGTACGTTACGACAGCCCTGTATTCTCAGGCTTCAGCGCAAGCGTACAATACACTCCACGTGACAACGCTAACCCTTCTGACAAATACACTCACAACGACGCTACCCGTGACACTTACTACGCTGGCCTGAACTACGAAAACTCTGGTTTCTTCGGTCAATACGCTGGTGGTTTCCGTAAAAACGCCGTTTCTGAAAAAGACGGCCACGTACACCGTTTGGTAGGTGGTTACGATGCTAACAACCTGTTCGTATCTGTAGCCGGCCAATACGCTAAAAACTGGGAAACTTTGGGTGACTACGCCGAAGCCCAATCTAACGGTGTTGTAACTTCTGCTATGCGCGCTGCCGGTACTAACGCTTCTAACGTAGTATTTGGTACTGCTGCTGGCTTGGACAGCCGTCCTGCTGAAACTATCGAAGTTGCTGCTACTGCCGCTTACCGCGCTGGTAACGTGACTCCTCGCGTTTCTTACGCTCACGGCTTCAAAGCTAAAGTTGACGGCGAAAAACTGAAAGGCACTCAATACGACCAAGTTATCGTTGGTGCTGACTACGACTTCTCTAAACGCACTACTGCTCTGGTTTCTGCCGGCTGGTTGCGTGGTGCTGAGTCTGGCCCTCACAAAGTTGAAACCATCTCTGGTTTGGTTGGCCTGCGTCACAAATTCTAATCTTCGGATTAGTATGAAAAAGAGCCTGTTTTATGCAGGCTCTTTTTTTATTCTTATTTACTATTTTCAACGAAAATTAATTTAAGCGTTGATATATAAAAAGGCCGTCTGAAACTGATTGGTTTCAGACGGCCTTTAGTCTATCTACCCCTATTGCCAAATGACAATAAGGTCAACAGACAAGCTTTATTTTTCATTTAAAATCTTACCGACAATCTCGCCCACATCTTTGGACAAACCTTCTTGTGCATTAATGCGTTGCAACTCTTTGGTCATAATGGCTTTGCGGTTGGCTTCCAATTTGTTGCAGATGTTGAAAGCCTGCACCAGTCGGGCGGCAACTTGCGGATTAAAGCGGTCGATTTCCATCACTTTATCGGCTACAAAGCGGTAGCCGCTGCCGTCTTCTGCATGGAAGTGCGGAATATTACGACTGAAGCTCATCAATAAAGAACGAGCTTTATTCGGGTTTTCAATACTGAACTTAGGATGACTCAAGGCCGTCTGAACTTGCTGTAAAGTATCTTTGCGGCGACTTGAGGCAATCAGGGCAAAGTATTTGTCCATTACCAAAGCATCATCGGCGAATTTATCGGCAAATTGCGTCAACAAGCGATCGCGGATTTCGCTTTCATTGCTGTTGATTGCGGATAAGATACCCCATTCATGGGTCATGTTTTGCGCCATTGCTTCGTAATTCTCCGCAACGTGTTCGATATGCGCAGCGTCAGCACGAAGGATAAATGCCCTGCAAGCATTACGCAAAGTACGCCAGCCGGCCAATTCCGGGCTGTATTCATAACGAACAGCGGCATCTGCTTGATTTTCTTGCTCGGCAGCTTGACGGTTCAGCTCACGCCATTGAGGCAGGAACTTGACGGCAATGGCATTGAGCAAGGCTTCACGCGCCTGATGAACCTGAATCGGGTCAATATTTTCTTCTTCCGCCCATACATCGGTTTCAGACGGCATTTGCAGCAAAATGGCACGGAATGCCGGATCAAAGTCACCGGAAATTACCAAAGCCAAAGCGTCCATCAATGCTTTGTGTTCCGGCAAAGAACGGCCTTCCGCCAATGCCTGACGGTTGGCGTTAATGGCGCGATGATACAGGGTTTGAGCAGCTTCCCAGCGGGCAAACTCATTTTCATCTGCTGCCAGCAAAGTCGCCAATTCTTGCTCGCTGTATGGATAGTTCAGGGTAACCGGCGCAGAGAAATCACGCAACAGAGACGGGATAACCGGCCCATTGACGCCGCCCAATACAAAAGTCTGCTCGGCTTCAGTCAATACCAAAACCGCCTCTTTCACCCGTTTGCCTTGATATTCAAACTCAACTGCTTCGCCTTTTTCGTTCAGCAAACCGGTTTTGACCGGAATCATCATCGGCTGCTTGTCCGTCATATCGGGCGTAGCCGGAATAGTTTGTTTGATGGTCAATTCAAATGCACCATCTTTCAGACGGCCTTGAGCATCTAAAACCGGTGTACCGGCTTGGCTGTACCACAAGGCGAACTGATCAAGATTGATGCCGTTTGCGTCTGCCATTGCGGCACGGAAATCATCACAGGTCACAGCCTGTCCGTCGTGGCGTTGGAAATACAACTTCATGCCTTTTTGGAAGCCCTCTTCTCCGAGCAAGGTGTGATACATGCGCACTACTTCCGCACCTTTTTCATAGACGGTCATGGTGTAGAAGTTGTTCATCTCCTCATAGCTAGCCGGGCGGACAGGATGCGCAGTCGGGCCCGCATCTTCAGGGAATTGGAACAAGCGCAGCATACGGACATTGTCGATACGGCGTACCACGCGGCTGGCTCGGTCGCCGGAAAACTCTTGATCACGGAATACGGTCAAACCTTCTTTCAGCGACAATTGGAACCAATCACGGCAGGTCACGCGGTTGCCTGTCCAGTTGTGGAAATATTCGTGGCCGACAACAGATTCGATGCCTTCAAAGTCGGTATCGGTCGCAGTACGGCTATTGGCCAGCACAAACTTGGTGTTGAAAATATTCAAACCTTTGTTTTCCATAGCGCCCATATTGAAATCGCCCACGGCAACGACCATGAAAATATCCAAGTCGTATTCCAAACCGAAGCGTGTTTCGTCCCATTTCATCGCATTTTTCAACGATTCAACTGCAAAACCGACTTTAGGTTTGTCTGTCTCAGTGGTGTAGAACTCGATTTTGACCTTACGGCCGCCCATGGTCGTAAAATAATCTTCCGTTACCGCCAAATCGCCTGCCACCAAAGCAAAGAGATAGCTCGGTTTGGCAAACGGGTCTTCCCATTTCACCCAATGACGGCCGTCTGAAAACTCACCGCCATCGATTTTATTGCCGTTAGACAGCAACACCGGATAGCGTTTTTTGTCTGCAATAATAGTAGTGGTAAATTTAGACATGACATCCGGACGGTCGATGTAGAAGGTAATTTTGCGGAAACCTTCCGGTTCGCATTGGGTAAACAAATTGCCGCCGGAAGCATACAGACCCATCAGAGATTTGTTCTCAGCTGGTAGAATTTCGGTTTCCACTTCCAGCGTGAAGTTTTCAGACGGCACGCCGGCAATCGTGAGTTTTTCGTCTTCCAACACATAATCTACGGCCTTGTCGTTTACTTTCACTGACAGCAGTTTTGCCGAACCATCCAATACCAATGGCTCCCCTGCTCTTTCAGGTTGAACGGTCAGACTGGATTTGACGATGGTTTGCGGTTCTAAAATATCGAAATGCAGGTCGGTTTTCAGAATACGGTACGCTGGCGCGACGTAGTCTTTCAAATAATGGATGGTTTTGCTCATTTGTTCTCTTTCAGAGTCATGCGGTAAATAGATGAAGCATATCGTTTCAGATAGCCTAAATTCAAGTGTTTTCAGAAAAAAAGGCCGTCTGAAACCTAAAATTTCAGACGGCCTCCCTATTTAGGCAGCAAATCTAGTTGCCTGTCATTACCAACTTACCACTGATACAGCGCACCGGCACCGACACCGACATGACCGTCGGTATTGGCCGAGAAGTTGCCTTTGACAATCCAGTTGCCGCCGTCGCTCATCGCAGACACGCCGATGGCCATGGCAGACTGACCACCGTAGTAGCCGCTACCGACACCGATACCGGTCGCACCCGGACGGGTTACTTGAGGAATCGAGCCTTGGGCAATCGCACCGGCCACACCTGCGTAGGCTTTCTTGCCTACTTGGTTGATGTTGTTCTGCAACTCGGTACCCAAACCAATCAATTGGTTCACGTTTGCCGCGTCTGTACCGTCTTTACCCGGAGCCACGTTGGTAATGCGTTGGCCGCCGTTGTTCAGACCGACAGGAGACAATTTGACTTGGTTGTTCGGATTGTTTTCAGTCGGTGCAGCGATGGTTACGCCATCGTTGTTGACCACGGTATTGCCTGCAGTCAGACCGTCTTTGTTCAACGCAACTTTATCGCCGACTTTCACGCCGTCGTTATTCATCACAGTATTACCTGCTTTGAAGGTATCGGCATTCACTGTCTTCACGCTAATTTCGTCAGCCAACTTCAGTTGAGCACCACCGGCAACAGTTTCGCTGATGATGTTGCTGTCGCCTTTAACGTTGATGGTGTCACCCAACGCGTAGTTGTTGCTGCCGGTCGTACCGCCGAAGTTGATGCCTTTGGCGATAGTCGCAGCGTTGTTGGCTACGTTTTGGTTGGTTGCGTACAACTGGCTGCCGTTGACAGCATCTTTGCTGTTGGCATTGAGATCACCATCGGCTACGTTAGTAACTTTGTTACCCGCATTGTCCAAGCCGTCTTTAGTCAGGTTCACATCGCCTGCTTTCAAGCCGTCTTTATTCAATGCAACATTATCACCAACTTTCACACCATCATTGTTGACAGTGGTATCACCGGCTTTCACGCTGTCCACGTCCAAGTCTTTATCGGTAGCAACCTCATAAACAGTCTGACCTTTGTCGCCTATTTTTCCAGTCACAACGATGTTCTTACCTTGAACGACTTCAGTCTTAGACGCAGCCGCAGCTTGTTTCAGTTGAGAAACATTGACTGCATCGGTGTCATCCGTACCGGCCGCAACGTTGGTAATCTTGTTGCCGCCATTATTCAAGCCAGCCTTGGTCAGGTTCACATCGCCTGCTTTCAAGCCGTCTTTGTTCAATGCAACATCATCGCTGACTTTCACACCGTCATTATTCATCACGGTATCGCCTGCGGTAACACTGTCGACTTTCAGGTTTTTATCGGTAGCCACTTTGTAAATGGTTTGGCCATTGGCGCCGACATCCTGAGTAACAACAATGTTATCGCCTTGAACGACTTCGGTCTTAGCCGCAGCCGCAGCTTTGTTCAACTGAGCAACATTCACCGCATCAGTATCATTGGTACCGGCTGCAACGTTGGTAATCTTGTTGCCGCCGTTGTTCAAGCCGGCTTTAGTCAGGTTGACATCGCCAACTTTCACGCCGTCAGTATTGACGGTGGTATCGCCGGCTTTCACGCTGTCAACTGCCAAGTCTTTAGCCAATTTGACTTCCAACTTATCAGAGCCATTCGCTACAACACCGATATTGCCGTCTGAAAGTTTGGCTGCATCGGTTTGACCGCCAACAATATTCAGCTTCGTACCCGGTTTGCGTTCAACGTCTTTGCCACTGTCGCCGCCGAAAGTCAAAGGCAGATTGGCAGTTGCATTAACGGCTTTAATTGCATCGTGGATGTTGTTCTCACCAGTACCGCCAATATCGGTCATGCTGATGTTGCCGCCGTTATTGGCCGCATTGCCACCCAATACATTCACCAACTGATCTTGAGCCGCATTCAGCTGCTCTTCAGTCGCCGCACGTTTGCCTTGGGCAAAGTCGCTGCCGCCCAAAGTCGTATTGCTCAAGCCGCTGACTTCGCCTTTGTTGCCATCGATTTTCACCGGAGCCGCTTGACCAACATTCAACACATCGGCTAGTTTCAGCTGTGCACCACCGGCTACGGTTTCGCTGATGATGTTGCTGTCGCCTTTGACATTGATGGTGTCGCCCAA
>NZ_JBQCWB010000011.1:0-23391 GCF_051957775.1 Neisseria sp. P0016.S008 | reverse complement strand
CTTTTATGGAGGAATAAATGATTCGGCTGAAACACCAATAGAATAATTCCCCTTGTTTATTATCAAAATAAAAAATATTAGCAATTGGCTAGAATTGATAAACAAACCTAATTTTTATTGTTTAAAATTCTTTAGCAATAATATAGATAAAGTTATCGATATATCTCTACTCGACAATGAGGAAGATGTTTTATCTGTTTCTATTGGAGTGAACGCTTAACTTTAAAAATGAATAAACTATTCCAGCAGAAGCAATCTTTGGCTTTGTATAACTTTAAAGGTGTTTACAATGAAAGAATTATAAGAGATTGCCGTGAATGTCGGTCATCTCTTTCGGTATGCCGATTTGGTCGTTGTGGAAATAGGCGAGGTATTGTTTTGTCTTTGGCGTTGTCAAAGACTTGTGTCAGCGGTTCGTAGCTGCCTTTGTAGGTGTACTCCTGCAATAGGCGGCTACCATCCCAGACGAAGTGGGTGCGTTTCGGGTCGGTACTCGTCCAGGCGAGTTTGTCTTGGCGTTCTTTGGAGAGCCTTCGGCCGAACGGGTCATAGGCGTATGTCCAAATTTCTGTATTGCCTGCGGGCTTTTTGATTTCGGCGCGGACGAGTTGGTTTTCTAGATCGTATTGGTAATATTGGTTTTCGCCGTCGGGCAGCTGGCGGTAGATCAGGTTGCCTAAGCAATGGTAGCAGTTGAGGAGATTACTATTGCCAAGATTATATCCTTTGCCCTTCTCCCTGGGGGTGAAGGAAGAATTGCATTGGCAAGATGATATGACTATCCTCTACCCTATTTCACTAGCCAATAATGAAGTGTGAGAGTTATAGCATGTTAAACCGCCAAATTTCTATTAAAACCTATTGATTTTATAATAAAAATTGGAGTATTATACAGAATCTTTTAAGATTGACTAATAGTTAACAAACAGGAACAAACAACAGCGATTGTTAGGTATAGAGAAAAACTACATAATTTATATTATGTTAAATTTATAAGTCTAATATTTTAGTCTGCTAACTCCTGTTTCTCTCAGTAGTACAACCACTTACAGAATTCAAACATACAAGGCCGTCTGAAATGTTCAGACGGCCTTTTTATATCCCCCCAGCCTTTTCTAAGCAAATCCTTTATTGTTTTGATCGGCTGCTAATCAATTACCTACTCCAACTTTAATAAAGAGAAAGTGGGCAATCTACTCAATCCGTTTATGCCGCACCAACGCTATACGTTTCGCCCTTGCTATCCACTTGGCCGACAATGGCAGCAACGGCAGCAGCCAAGCCGTTGCGCGTCATGTATTTTTGCGGAATTTCTTGGGCATTTTGTGTCAAGGTATAGGCATTATCTTCGCCATCGGCAAGGCCGCAGGGGCGCAAGATGGTCCAATTTAAACCGCTTTGTTTGAGATAGATTTCGGCCTCCGTTTTGGCACGGACGGCTTCGCCGAGTGCCTGTTTGAACGGCTCGCTCATCATGTCCCATTGTTCACCGCAACCCATGCTGGTAATCAGTACAAAGCGGGCTTGCGGATTAGCGGCTTTCGTAGCGGCAATGATGTTGATATTGCCCAGCGCATCGCTGCGGATGCCCTCTTCGTTTTTGCCGCCGACAAAACTGATCACGGTATCGGGACGATATTGTGCCAACGCTTTATCGAGCGCGTCGGCATCAAGCGCATCGGCGACGACGGTTTGAATATTGTGTTCGTCAAAAAAGCTGTCTTCAGACGGCCTTCTCAATACGGCAACGGTATCAGCTGAGTCAGTTAATGTGCAAATATAGGCGCGGCCGGACGGGCTGTTGGCTCCGAAGATGAGTTGCATGTTTGGGGTTCCTTTGTATGGTAGATGTTTGTTGTTAGAAAATCCGCTCCTCTATGCAACAAGGAACGGATTATCAGGCCGTCTGAAACCGTTTAAGAGGCATCAAACAGTTTGCGCATGGCTTCGATTTGGTGTTGTTTCAACTCGCCTGCTTCATCACGGCCGACGAAAATTTTAAACATGGCGCCGCCGTTGCGGTTGATAAAGTTGAGCGAGCAAGTGGCTTTACCCATAAACGGGCGTTCCAAAAGGTAGATGGAGGCGCAGTTTTCGTAATAGATATGACCGTGTACACCGCCGTCGGTTTCGGGATGGTCAAAGTTGTAGAAACCGCGGCCGACTTTGCCGTTAGGCAGTTTGCCGCTGACTTCGACGATGGCATCGGGGGTATGGGCGATGAAGGTAACGGATTCATCCCATGCGGCGATGGCTTGGAGAATTTCGACAATGCGGCTGCCTTCGGTTTGGCGCACGTTCTCTTCTGGCAGACAGCGGATAACGTCTTCAAAACTGCATTGGTTTTGCGCTGCCAGCATTTCCAGTACTTGGCCGGGATTTTTTTCCAATGATTGACGCAACATAGTTTGTTGTTCGGCTGAAAGTTTTTGCATGGTTTGATCCTTTTCTTGAGTCGGAAGAGTGAGCATGAGTTTGCGGATAAGGGTAGGCGACCAATAACGGCCGCTGGTATTCAAACGGATCAGGCCGTCTGAATCAGGTTCTTTAAAAAGCTGCATTTCCTGCCATTGGGCAATCAGCTTTTGCGCTGCTTTGTTGCCGTCAAACAATAATGGATTCAGACGGCCTGTTTCAATATCGTGCTGGACTTTGCTGAGCAGTGCTTTATTTGGACTATGGCCGCTCATAAATGCGATGTTTTTCTCGCCTTTCGGCGTGGCGAGATAACTCTCCAAATCGCCCTGCACCTGATAGCTGAAACCACCGAAGTTACCGCCTGCTCCGGAGCCGAACGCCAAACAGGGAATGTCCGATTTGATCAGGGTATTGTAGCGGTTGCGCTCGCCGCGGCCGGGGTAGGCGAAGTGGCTGTTGCTGACCTGTTCCCAGCCTTTTTCCAGCAGTGTTTCAACCGTGTAGGCATATTGGTCTGCCTGAATATCGAAACCCGGCGGTGTCGGAAATGCGCCTTTTTCAATCATGCGGTTGATGGGCAGCATGGGATAAAGGTTGAACGCGTATGTATCCAAACCGGACAAGGGCAGCTCGGCAGCTCGTGCAATATCATTTTGCCAAACGTCATCGGTTTGATTGGGCAGGCCGAACATCAAATCTGCCACAATCACGGCATCGAGTTCGCACAATTTTGCCAAATATTCAAATGCCTCGTCGCCGCTGTGTTTACGGCCGAGACGGCGGCGGATGACGGTATTGAAGGTTTGCACGCCGATGGAAATGCGGTTGGCGCCTGCTTCGATGCAGGCCTGTGCTTTTTCCAAATCGAAATGGCTCATGCGCCCTTCGATAGTGAACTCGCAATCTTCGGCAAGCGGCAGATATTGGTAGCAGGCACGAATCAGGCGGACGAGGTCTTCCGTAAGCAACGCGGTCGGCGTGCCGCCCCCGAAATAAACAGCTCGGATTTTGCCCTTACCTGTACGGACTTCGGCTTCAGCGACCATTTCTTCGATAATTTTGTCGGTGTACACGCTGCTTTGGCTATCCTTCCACGCATTACGGTAGAAGCCGCAAAAAACGCAATGGTTGGCGCAAAATGGAATATGCAGATAAGCAAGCGCATCCACATCGGTGGCATGGGGAAGCCTTTTCTTCCAAATGTTCTGCCACTGGGGACGCGGCATTGGAACACCGCCCCAAACGGGCATTAATGCCTGACGTTCGGGAAATGCCTTGGGCGCGGATTGTTTCGGAGTCCAAACAAGCTGCTGTACCATGATAATGATTAATAAAAATTATTAATAAGATTTATATATTAAATAACTATCATCATTTTCTTGTCAATATTTTTATATAATTAAAAATCAGTATTATTTTAAAATATTGTATTCTATAAATAATTAAATGTATTTCTATTTGATGAAAATCGGCATTTTACTTGTGAAATGCGCAAAATTTGGTTCTTCAAGTCGGGAACATCCTCCCATCTCATTTCATTTTTGAACGATAAAATAAATTTTCTTTATCGTTTTTCAGACGGCCTTTTGGCGTTCAGCTTCTGAAATAAAACCCTGCTTCATCTTCGCAACGGCGTATCTGCCAACCATAAACCGATTCAAGCAAATCGGGGCGCATCACTTCGCCCACCTTGCCCGATGCCAATACTTTTCCCTTACTCATTAAAATAATATGTTCTGCATAACGCGCGGCGAGATTTAAATCGTGCAATACAATCATTGATGAGGCACGGTTTGAATGCCCGACCAAATACTGCATCAGGCGGTGTTGGTGGCGGATATCGAGATGGTTGCACGGTTCGTCCAAAAGCAAGACCGGCGCGTTTTGCAACAGGGCGCGGATGATGTTGGCGCGTTGTTGCTCGCCACCTGAAAGCTTGCCGATGCGTTTATCCGCCAACGCCGTCAAATCAAAATAATCGAGTAACTCGTCCGCCCATTCATGATTCAGACGGCCTTTTTGTACGAATGACGCCAACGCAATGTATTCACGTACGGTCATCGGCATGTTGTAACGGCCATGCTGCCCGACCCATGCCACCCTGCCCGCACAGATTTGCGGCGCAACGGCCTCACCGAAAAGCGTGATTCCCCCTTGCCCCGTTTGCCCGATTAAGGCCCGCAGCAAAGTAGATTTGCCTGCGCCATTCGGGCCGATAATGACGGTCATGCCCGAAGGTATATCCAGTTGATCAATTTCAAGCAGGGTTTTGTCTTGGACGCGGACGGAAAGATTACGGATTTGAAATAAGGTGTGCATGGCAAAAGATATGGGGCAATAAAGTTTCAGACGGCCTGTTTAGGCATCAACGGCTTTTCAAAGGCTTGATAAACAAATACATAAAAAACGGTCCGCCCAATAAGGCAATTACGATACCGACCGGCAGATCGACAGGGTATGTTAGCCAGCGCGCTGCGCCATCTACCACCATCAAAAATACTGCGCCTAACCAAGCCGACAGAGCGATCAGTTTGCGGCGGCTGCCACCGACGGTTTGCGCCAGCACATTGGGGATCATCATGCCGAGAAAACCGATGATGCCCGAAAGCGATACCGCCGCCCCCGTCATCAATGCCGCGCCGATTACGGTTTGCACACGCAAAGCCCCAACTGATACACCCATACTGGCAGCCGTATCTTCCCCCGTCATCAAAACGTCCAGCCGCCTACCTGCGGACAACAAAATCAGAAAACCGGGCAACATGACCGCGATTGCCGCAACAGGCGATGAGAAACCGGCTTCGGCAAGGCTGCCCGACAGCCATGTGGTCGCGCTGCGCAATACCAAATCGTCAGATAAAAACAAAATCATGCTGACCACCGCGCCCGAAAACGCGCTCAACACAAACCCCAACACCAGCAATCCCAAAGTACCGCCGCCGAGCAGTTTATGCACCGCCAAAATCAGCAGGCACACACCCAATGCACCGAGAAAAGCCGCCGCCGGTACACCTATTACGCCGCCGCCCAAAGCCAATAACACAATCACGCCCAAGGCCGCCCCGCCCGATGTCCCGATCAAACTCGGATCGGCCAGCGGGTTTTCAAATAAAGCCTGCAATGCCGCACCCGAGGCGGACAAACCGGCTCCGACCAAAAGCGCGGTATAGATGCGCGGTAAACGAATTTGGCGGACGGTTTCATCCATCGCCAACGGCGACTCCCACGCACCAAAACCGATGCCGCAGCACAAATAAACGGCGGCGGCAGTAAGCAGCAGGCAGAGGATAAGGGTATGCGGTTTCATGACATCATGCGGTTGAAGCGGATTGAGGGACGGTTTCAGACGGCATTTTTAAGACAGCCGTTTTGCCTCCTCAACTAAGAAGGAACAAATCAAGGCCGTCTGAAAACAAAAATCAGGCAGGGTGTTCAAAACAGGCGTGTTTATTTCGCCAAACCGTGCAAACGCTGAATCACTTGCGGCGTATCCAGCCCGTAACGGAACATATCGTTGGCCTTCCACAAATAAATCTTGCCGCTTTTCGCGGCAGGCGAGCCGGCGATTTCGGGGCGTGCGGCAAAGGTTTTGACGTTGCCTATCATGGCAGTGTTGTGGTCGGCAATAATGATGATGTCGGGTTTGGCCGCAATCCATGCCTCACGCGTCATCGGTTTGAGGCCGTCAATGGCGGCTGCGGCATTGATACCGCCGGCTCGGCGGATGATTTCATCGGCAGCAGTATTCTTGCCCGATACGATGCGCCCGTCGTAGCTGAAGAGGTAGCGTTTGCCGTTGGAAGGCTGCTGTTTCATATCCGCCTGCCACTTGCTTGCCAACTTGTCCGCCTGCGCGCTTTTGCCGATAAGCTGACCAATGTTGCGGATACTTTGCGGATAGGCGGCGATGCTGTCATCGGGCGCAACATTGACGGCTTTAATGCCTGCTTTTTGCAGGTGGGCAAAAATATCGGCAGGCTGCGCCATCCATGAACCGATGGCGATGTCGGGTTTGGCGGCCACAATCGGTTCAACCGTCAGACGGCGATGAATGCCGATACTGGGCTTGTTTTTCAATGCAGGATTTTGAACGGTCTGATCGCGGCCGACGATTTCGTCCAATGCGCCGAGCGCGGCAACGATGTCTGCCGTATCGGGGGTTAACACGACGATGCGTTGCGCGTGTGCAGTGCCGGCCAACGAAATAAGCGCGGAAAGCAGGAGGAGTTTGAGTTTCATTGTTTTTCCTTATCGTATGCTTTCAGACGGCCTGCTCGTTTTCTTAGGCCGTCTGAAAACGGTTGAATCACATTAGAACTTAAGTTGTACGGTTGCGGCGAAATTGCGGCCGGTTTCGGTGTACAAATCCATCACACTGGTACGGCTCATGCCGGCAACGTCTGCGTGCTGCCAGTATTTTTTGTTGCCGACGTTGTAGATGTTTGCGCCGATTTCGAGGTTTTTAAACGGCTTGTACCACGCGCCGACATCCCATACGCCATAACCCGGCGCTTGGAAAACAGTGTCGCTGCTGACGCGGCTGTGTTTTTTCGACCAGCGTAGCTTGGTACCCACACCCCATTTTTCCTGCGTGTAATCCAAACCCAAAACGCCGTTGAGCGGATAAGCGGAATCCAACGGTTTGCCGTCCTGCTGCTCACCGCGCATCCAAGCGATGCTGCCGGAGACTTGCCAGCCCGGCAGGAATTTATAGGCGGCGGAGGCTTCGGCACCGTAGGTTTTGACCCTATCCAGATTTTGATATTGGTACTGGATAATCGGGCGACCGCCTATGGAGGCAGTGCCGACTTCGGTGCGGTCGATGAAGTTGCGGTAACGGTTGTAGAACGCGGTAACTTGCGCACGGGCGCGTTCGTTTTTGAACTTCATCCCCAATTCAAAGCTGTTGGAGCGTTCGGATTTGAGGTTGGTATTGGGAATGACCGCATAGCCGTAGGTCGTATTGGCAAACGCCATGGTCGCGCTGTCAAACGGCGGCGTACGGAAGCCTTGTGAATAAGTAGCGAAACCGGTGAACTGCTCACCCATCGGCACGCTCAGGCGCAGGCTGGGCGTAAACGCGGAATCGCTAAAGCGCGTCGCCGTTCCGCTGGGATTGGCGTTGAGATAGGCTTGGTCGGTCGAAGTGTTCAGCTTGTCTTTTTCGTAACGCAAGGCCGGGGTCAGGACGATGCCGTTGCCGAAGGTCAGGCTGTCTTGCGCGTAAACGCTGAACGTTTTGCGCTTGCTGTCAGGGAAGGTTTTATTCGGATAGGTGCTGCCTGCATAAACTTTGCTGACGGCGCCGGTCAGATTGTCCACTGTCAGGCTGTCGCGCGGACGGGCGGTCTCGGTGTGTTTGTATTCTGCGCCGGCAACGACGGTTTGTTTGACCGCGCCGTCAAACTCCCACACGCCGCGTCCGTTCAGCCCGCGTATGGTCTGATTGAAACCGTAGTCGGAATAACGGGTCGAGTTACCTAATTGGCGCGCGCCCATACGCGTAATGCTCGCATCGACAGCATCGTCTTCCGTACGCAGTTTTTGCTGATAGGCAGTCAGGTTAGCTTCTTTCAGACGGCCTTCGCCAGTGTAGCGGTAGCCCGCTTCAATGCGTTGGCGGCGGATGCGGTCGCGGGCATTGCTCTCGGATGTTGCGATGGTTACCGGCCCGCGCGATTGCGAACCCAAGCCGTTTGCCAACACGGTGTCGTTGGCGTGGTAATACTGTTCGTACAAAGTTTCAAAACGGTGGCGTTCGTTGCCGATATTGCCTTTCGCCAAGATATTGTAGGCATTGTTTTTCTGAGGGTTGGTGGCGGTGCGCGAAATTGAGTAGCTGGTATCGCTGCCCATGTTTTCGGTTTCATGACCTTGGCGGCGCGTCAGCATCAGCAGACCTTCGGCGTTTTCATGGAAACCCGCCACAGTCGCCGTTACGCCATGGCTGCGGTCGCGGCTGCGGTAGCCGTGTTTCAAACCGAAATGCCCGCGTTTGCCTTCATCGACGAAATCACTCGGTGAGAGCGTCACCATGTTCACCACGCCGCCGAGCGCATCGCTGCCATAGAGCGCGGAATAAGGGCCTTTGACAATATCGACCTGCTTGAGCGTGTCGATTTCGACCATATCGCGTCCCGAAATCGCGCCGTTGGAGCCGCCGCCTGCATAAGATTCGGGAATGCGCACGCCGTCAACCATCATCAGAATGCGGTTGCCGTCTATGCCTCGAATATTGATACCGGCATGACCGCGGCGATTGTTGTCTGACGGCACGCTGACGCCGGATTCATACATCACGATATCGTCCAAATTCTGTGCCGAGGCTTGATTCAAGGTTTTGCGTCCGATAACCGACACATTCGGCGCGGCTTTATCCAAGGTTTGCGCATTGCGGTCGGCCGTGACCACCACAGGCTCTATTTCTGCCTGAGCTACCGGCATCTGAGCCGCATATAACTGTCCGGAAAAAACCGTCCCTACTACACAGGCAATCGCTTTCTTTTTCATTACATTACTCTATCATTTGAATAAAAATGGTTTTTATTTATAAAACAAATAGGCAGTTTTTGCAAGTTTAGAAACCACAAGATAGCAATAACAACCACTTCAAAAACGCAAAATATAGTATGACGTAGCAGGATAAGTAATTCATGGATCAGAGGCAAAATGCCCGACCGTGTCGGTATAGAAAACCGACCTGCCGTCGTCGACCAAAAATCCCACATCGGCGATTAGGAGGCTGCCCCATCATCAACAATGAACGAGAAGTACATCGCAGAGAAAAAACATTTAGCCACGAAACGCCAAGTGTTTTATTCTTGAATCTGTTCCAACCACCGGTACCCGAGTGTTGCTTTTGAAATCCGAATCTAAGCCTGTCTGAAATTTTCAAACAGGCTTTTATTTGTTCCACTTATCCCTCACCCTTCTATTTACCTCAAACTCAAAAAACATTTCCATATTATTAAAAATTAGTTAGAATTTCACAAAATTATAAATAATAATCAAACTTATTTGTATTATTTTAGTCAGAGTGTAATCGCATCTATTCGGTCTGTCTCATTCAGACGGCCTTACCAATCAAGTTATCTGGATACATTCTATGCAACCGATCAAAGTTACCACCCTCTCCGCCTGTATCGCCGCCATTGGTTTCGTCCCTGCCGTTTATGCTGCAGATAATTCGACAGTTATTCTCGATACCATCACTGTCAAAGGAACTCGAAATAAGGATGAAATCGGTAAAAACCGAGTTTATGCCCGCGAAATCGTCAATCTTTACAAAGGCAAAAACGAAGTTGAGACCTTCAAAGGCAACACCGTATCCGACCTTTTAAGCGGTATGTCCGGCGTGTACAGCGGCGACGCGCGCAACAGCGGCGCGCTGGATCCCAATATACGCGGCGTACAGGGACAGGGACGGATTCCCGTTACCATCGACGGCACGGAGCAGGCGATTACCGTCTGGCGCGGCTACGCGGGCGCAAACAACCGCAACTACGTCGACCCCAACATCATCAGCAGCGTGTCTATCGAAAAAGGCCCCTCGTTTAGCCGCGATATGAAAAGCGGCATAGGCGGCTCCGTCGCCCTGAAAACCATCGATGCCGACGATATTGTCCCCGAAGGGCAGAAATACGGCTTTGAAGTGAAGGCGGAGGCTTCCAATAATTCTATCAAGCGGCGTGAGAATGCTTATGAACATTCAGTCGATTATCGAACCTTGCCTATTCCCGCAGTAGCAACGGGCGGTATTTGGCGTTCGTTTTTTGACGATACCGACCGAATCGACCAGCGTTTCAGCGGACGCAATAAATTTGGGGAGGATAAAGCCTACCGCATTGCCGCCGCTACCAAGCAAGACAATTTCGATGCCATGCTCGCCTACGCCTACCGCAGTAAAGGCAATTATTTCTCCGGCAAAAAAGGGGCGGAACGCTACGGTTATATCGGTCCTTGGACACAAGAAACTTTAGACGAATTGAAACGTCGTAAAGAAGAAGCCGCTGCCAAGGGTGAGAAATTTTTCGGCAGTGAAAACATGCTGGGCGCACCCGATATTTCAAAAATCGGACTTTTCTATCATCCGGGCGGGGAAGTCAGCAATACCTCGCTCGAAACCAAATCATGGGTAGGTAAAACCACCTTCCGTCTGCCGAACCGCCAAACGCTCAAATTCGGCCTGCGCCATACCGATTCCACGTTCGGCGAAATTATGCCTTCGCGCATTATCGGCCCCATCAGTTGGGATGCGTCCGTCCTCAACAAAATTGCCGAATGGCCGCAGGCATGGGTAAAACAGCGTTCCTACAATATCGACTATTCGTGGAAGCCCGAGAACAGCCGTTGGATAGATTTCGATGCCACGCTTTGGACAACGCGCACCAAATCCAAAACCAATACCGCAGGCGGCTCACCCGGCGATACCGTTTATGAGGACAACAAATTTCAAATAGCATGGGACGAGTACGACAGATGGCAAAAAGCTACGCCCGAAGAACGTCGAGAATTGCTGGATGCAGGCTTTGGAACCCCAAAACCGCCCAAACCCGAAACGCCTAATACCAACGGACGCTTCAACACCATTGAAGGCAATGCCTATTACGCCCGTAACAACCGTACAGGCTTTCAATTCTCCAACCGTATGAAATTGAGCGACAAACTGTCGCTGACCTTGATGGGCGATTTTCAAAACGAAAAACTGACATCGCGCAATGATTTTTCAGACGAGCTGGAGCGGGGAGGATACGACAAATATCGGGAAGAACTCGAAAACAGCACCATCAGGGCAAATTATGAATTGAACCAATACGGCGTACCTCGAAACGGCAAGCGGCGAGAATACAATCTGGGCTTTAATTTCCGCTACGAACCATTCCGCTGGCTGACTTTGACGGCAGGCGGACGATATACCAATTTCCAGCTTCAGGATAAAAGCAAACGCTTGGAAAGCGGCACGTATAAGACCGGCTATCCGTTAGAAATGAACAGGGGGATAAAATATTCGATCGGCAGGGTTGCCACACCGCAAGAATACGCGGATTACAAGGCAATTGACGATGCTTTGGCGAATGGCAGTCTTGATTATGGAGTTTTATATGCGACAGAGGAATACGCAGAACAAAGAAAAAAACATGAACAAATTAGCCTGTATTCGTTTCAAGTCAATTCGCAATATATTCCGACTTTGAAAGATGATCGCGAAAAATGGGTCAATCCTAATGAAAAGGTGGATTTCTATTGGCTGAAAGACGATAAAGGCCGTCTGAATATGCAGGATCATCCCCTTACCAATGGCAGCATTCCCGATCTGCACACCAAAGTCCCCAATCCTGTATATGACCCGTCTATTCCAGACAGTCCGCAATTTGTACCTAAATACTACGCAGCCAGTGCAAGTGTTTACACAACGCCAATGACCGAAGCCGAAAGGCAGAGGGCAATGAAGCAGAAAGGCAGCGGTTGGGTGCCCGCATTTTCTGCCACTGTCAATTTTACTGATTACAGCCGCGCCTATTTGCGCTATACCGAAACCCTGCGCTACCCCAGCATTTTTGAAGGGACTTACGGCTTTTCTACCGCCGCCGGCTCATTCAACCGCATGGGCTATGGCTGGCGGCCCGAACATGCCAAAAACTGGGAAGTCGGCTATATCCATGATTTGACGGGACTGTTACCGAAAATGAAAAAAGCGGATTTCCGCATCAACTACTTCCATAACAAGACCAAAAACGTTATCGACAGGGACGACAATCTCGAATTCGAACAATTCGACAGACAAATCCGCAGTGGTGTCGAGCTGTCCACCCGCTTCGATACCGGACGCGTCTTCGGCAGCCTGAACGTATTCCGCAGCCTGAAAAACAAAATGTGCGACGAAAATTTCCCTTGGACATCCGCAACAGAGGGCATGGTTGATTCAAGCTATTTTGTGCAAAACGGTAAGACTATGAACCGTCCTGTCTGCAACCACGGCGGCTTGACCGATTCGGGCTATCTGGCAAGCGCGCTTCAACCTCGTTGGTCGATTGATGCCGAATTGGGCAGCCGCTTTCTTGCCAACAGACTGGAAACAGGCGTGCGCCTTCATTACCACAGCCGCGTCTATGAAAATCGCAATGATGCGTGGCAGCCCTACTACAACGTATTCAATCAATATATGGGAACTAATCATAAACCCCAATATAACGATATGCGCTGGCAGCCTGTTGCGGTATGGGATGCCTACCTGCGTTATAAAATCGGCAAAAACCTGACTGCCGAGCTTGTGGGCAGCAACCTGACCAACCGCTACTACCTCGACCCGATGAGCCGCTCCTATATGCCAGCACCAGGTAGGACAATCCGTATTGGGATAACTGGAAAATGGTGATGATCAATTAATCATTTTGAGAGTAAAAAGCCGTCTGAACATTGGGTTTCAGACGGCTTTTTACATGATGGCTTAGTTATGCCCTACTCTTTCATGTTATATGAAGGTTGAAGCTAACCTGCATAATTTTTATATCTTCTGCCTTGGAATTAAAAAAGCTGTTTGAAAATGAAACGTCTATATTTCAGACGGCCTTTGCTTTATAGCAAACTCGAAATTTAAGCCACGAAATCCAAACCTATATCCAACGAATGGCTGCTGTGGGTCAAATAGCCGAGGGCGATTCCGTCCACGCCGGTTTGTGCCACGCGCTTCAGGCGGTCGAAGCCGATGCCGCCCGATGCTTCGCAATAGACGGTGTGGGGGTGGGCGGCTTGCGTATGGCAGCGGTTTGCCGCTTCTTTCAGGGTTTCGTCGTTCATGTTGTCCAGCAAAATCCGTTCTGCGCCCGCCACGATGGCTTCGTCCAGTTGTGCCAACGTGTCCACTTCGATTTCCACGCAGGTCAACGGTCCGACCGCCTGCTTTGCCTGCCGTACGGCTTGGACGATGCTGTCACAATAGGCAAGATGGTTGTCTTTGATGAGGATGGCGTCGTCCAAGCCCATGCGGTGGTTCACACCCCCACCTGCTCTGACGGCGTATTTTTGCAGGACGCGCAGCAGGGGGATGGTTTTGCGGCTGCACACGATGCCCACATTGTAACCGGCAACTTCGGCTACTGCGCGAGCGGTGGCGGTAGCGATGCCGCTCAAGTGCGTAAGATAGTTGAGCGCGGTGCGCTCGGCGGCAAGCAGCGCGCGGGCGTTGCCTTCGACGGCGGCAAGCATCTGACCTGCGCGGACAGCTTGCCCGTCTTGGATTTTGGCTTGGAAGCGGACGGACGGATCCATCGTCTGAAAGGCAAGGCGCGCCAAATCCATGCCTGCTATTACGCCGTCCTCACGACTGATCAGGAAAAGTTTGGCGGTTTTGTCGAGCGCGATGACGGCGGCGGATGTAATGTCGCCGCGCCTGCCCAGATCTTCGCTCAAGGCTTGTTCTACCATGGGGCGCAACAGGGTATCGGGGAGAGGAAGAAGATTGTTTTCAGACGACATGAAGGTTCCTTTGTTGAAAAATATTGATATTGCCCGATGGGACAAAATTTAATTTGAGGCCGTCTGAAAATCAGTTAGCGGCTACCCAGCGGCAGTCCGATATCAGAAATCAGCTGATCAGGCAGAACGTCATCTCGGAAGCGGTAAAGCTGTGCAGGACGGCCTTTACTGCCTGATACGCCGGTATCCGACGGCTCGATGAGGTTTTGCTGCTGAATCTGGCGGCGGAAGTTTTGCTTGTGCAGCAATCTGCCGCTGATGGCTTCGATGCTGTTTTGTAGTTGCAGCAGTGTAAATTCGGGCGGCATCAGTTCAAAAATCACGGGGCGGTATTTGATTTTGGCTCGTAGGCGGGATAGGGCGGTCGCCAACACGCGGCGGTGGTCGTGGCGCATAGGCTGCCCCGTGAGTGCGAAGTTGAAGTTTTCCTGAGGCTCGGCGGCTTCCGCTATCAGGCCGCTTTCATACAGCATTTCATAGCGTTGCAAAACGTATTCTTCCGACCAATTTTCAGGTTCTACCCCCCAGCACAAATGAATGCGCTTGAGCCGCTTCTGGCGCACTTCCTCCGTATCCGCCGAGTTTGCCCAAATACGCAGGCGGCTGACGATGGCGTCGCGCTGCCTGCCGTCAGTACGCAAATCTTCCCACGGAAAATAGCCGTAGCAGTCCTGCCATTTTGCGTCGGGGTGCAGGATGCTGTCGGCTGCCTCGCGCACCAGCCCCAGATAGCTGACGTACAAGACAGGCATGCCTTGCTCGTTTTGGCGGCGCGTATCGACAAAGGTATAAAGCTGTTCTACATAACCCATAGGCTGCGATGTCTGCTTGGCGACCCACATTCTGACTCCTGCTTGCAGAGAGTGGCGAAGCGGTGCAAGCAGGCCATTGGGTAATAGCTCTCCTTTGGCAACTGTCAAAACCCTCAAGCTGCCGTTTGTAATGGCGATCAGTACAGGAACCAGCTCGACGATACTTTGCGTATTGGCTGCTGTTTCAGGATAGGCATCCATGCGTGGCTTTCATTCAAGAGAAAACCTTATTGTAAACCAAAGCGGTTTTCAGACGATCTTGCTTATTATACTCAAATTGAGCATAATATAAAAACTATTTCAAAATATAAACGGCAAACCTTTATGCCGTCTGAAAAACCAGCCATAAGGAAGTCTCATGCAAACCGCCGCCCGCCGCTCGTTCGATTACGATATGCCCCTCATCCAAACGCCGACTTCCGCCTGCCAAATCCGTCAGGCGTGGGCGAAGGTTGCCGACACGCCTGACCGCGAGACGGCAGGTCGTCTGAAAGACGAAATCAAGGCCTTGCTGAAGCAAAAAAACGCAGTCTTGGTGGCGCATTATTATGTTGATCCGCTGATTCAGGATTTGGCTTTGGAAACAGGCGGATGCGTGGGCGATTCGCTGGAAATGGCACGCTTCGGCGCGGAACACGAAGCCGATACGCTGGTGGTGGCGGGCGTACGCTTCATGGGCGAGAGCGCAAAAATCCTCTGTCCTGAAAAAACAGTGCTGATGCCTGATTTGGAAGCAGAATGTTCTTTGGATTTGGGCTGCCCGGAAGAAGCGTTTTCGGCGTTTTGCGACCAACACCCCGACCGTACGGTGGTGGTGTACGCCAACACTTCCGCCGCCGTGAAAGCGCGTGCCGACTGGGTGGTAACGTCTTCGGTGGCTTTGGAAATCGTGTCGTATCTGAAATCGCGTGGCGAGAAGCTGATTTGGGGGCCTGACCGCCACCTCGGCGACTACATACGCCGCGAAACGGGTGCGGATATGCTGCTGTGGCAGGGTTCGTGCATCGTCCATAACGAATTCAAGGGGCAGGAATTGGCGGCGTTGAAGGCGGAGCATCCCGACGCGGTGGTGCTGGTTCATCCCGAATCGCCGCAAAGCGTCATCGAGCTGGGCGATGTGGTCGGCTCGACCAGCAAACTGCTCAAAGCCGCCGTATCGCGCCCCGAAAAAAAATTCATCGTGGCGACCGATTTGGGCATCCTGCACGAAATGCAAAAACAGGCGCCCGACAAAGAATTCATCGCCGCGCCGACGGCGGGCAACGGCGGAAGCTGCAAAAGCTGCGCGTTCTGCCCGTGGATGGCGATGAATTCGCTGGGCGGCATCAAACACGCCCTGACAAGCGGATATAACGAAATCCTGTTGGACAGAAAGCTGGGCGAAGCCGCCAAACTACCTTTGCAGCGTATGCTCGACTTCGCGGCAGGGCTGAAGAAAAAAGATGTGTTCAATGGCATGGGACCCGCCTGATTTGCCGTCCATATTGCCGTTTCAGACGACCTCACAAACAAGGACAACACCATGCAAACCGATTGCGACGTATTGATTGCCGGAAACGGGCTGGCGGCACTGACGCTCGCCCTGTCGCTGCCTGAATCGTTCCGCATCGTTATTTTGTGCAAAAACCGGCTGGACAACACCGCCAGCCGTCATGCGCAAGGCGGGATTGCGGTGGCGTGGTCGGGAGAGGACGACATTGAAAAACACGTTGCCGATACCTTGGAAGCAGGTGCGGGTTTGTGCGACGAAGCCGCCGTCCGCACCATCCTGTCGCAGGGCAAACCGGCAATCGAATGGCTGCTGGCGCAGGGCGTGGCGTTTGACCAAAATAATAACGACCTGCACCTGACGCGCGAAGGCGGGCATACCTGCCGCCGAATCGCCCACGTCGCCGACTACACGGGCGAAGCCGTCATGGAGAGCCTGATTGCCCAAATACGCCGCCGCCCGAACATCCGCGTTTACGAGCAGCAGATGGCGTTGGACATCCAAACTGAATCAGGTGCGGCGTGCGGACTGACCGTCCTCGACCGCCAAACGCAAGAAACCTACCGCATCCGCGCCCGCCATACCGTACTCGCAGGCGGCGGCCTCGGACAAATTTACGCCGCTACCACCACGCCGCCCGAATGCACGGGTGACTCCATCGCCATGGCGATACGCGCAGGCTGCGCAGTCGAAAACCTCGAATTTATCCAATTCCACCCCACAGGCTTGGCAAGGCCGTCTGAAAACGGACGCACCTTCCTGATTTCCGAAGCCGTACGCGGCGAAGGCGGCATCCTGACCAACCAAGCGGGCGAACGGTTTATGCCGCATTACGACTGCCGCGCCGAACTCGCGCCGCGCGACATTGTTGCCCGCGCCATCGCCGCCGAAATCGCCAAACAAACGCAAGATTTCGTCTCGCTCGACATCAGCCATCAACCCGCAGAGTTCGTCCACCGGCATTTCCCTTCTATCCATCGGCACTGCCTGTCTCAATGCGGTTTGGACATTACGCGCCGAGCCATCCCCGTCCGCCCCGTGCAGCACTACACCTGCGGCGGCATCCAAACCGACCCTTGCGGCAGAACCTCCCTGCCGCAGCTCTACGCCTTAGGAGAAACCGCCTGCACCGGCTTGCACGGAGCCAACCGCCTCGCCAGCAACTCCCTGCTCGAATGCGTCGTTACCGCCAGACTTGCCGCCCAAACCATCGCAGACGGACAAGCGTTCCAAACCACAGCGCCCCAAAGGTCGTCTGAAAGCCCCTCCGCCGAAGCAGGCATCTTTTCAGACGACCTCCAAAACACATTCAGCCGCCCCGCCCTGCAAGCGTTCAACCAACACCATCTAGGCATTCTCCGCAACGATACCGACCTGTGCCGCGCTATCACCCAACTGCAGCTTTGGAAGCAAAACCAAGCCGAACCGCACACCGTGTCCGAATACGAAAACCGCAACCTACTCGAATGCAGCCTCGCCGTAGCCCAAGCCGCATACATGAGGAGACAGAACATCGGCGCACATTTTAATAGTGATTGTTAAGGTTTGAGACCTTTGCAAAATTCCCCAAAATCCTATAAATTCCCACCAAGACATTTAGGGAATTTTCCATAAGCACCTTCTTCCAACAAACCGCCCAAGCCATGATTGCCAAACACATCGACTGAGTATTATCAACATCAATTTTCCTTCAAAATACGGTGTATGGGATACCAATAATAAAACCGTCGTTTCAGGCGGTGCGATTAAATGGTTCTATTGCCGTAAATAGCGTTGCATAAGAAAGTTGCTTACTGCATAAGTTTTAATAGGAAAAAGGTCATCTAAGATTTTAGACGACCTTTTTCCTATTAGAATATACTTCAGGAAACCTCAAGACACATTCCATTTCTTTTACGACAAGCTCATACCTCGCGTCTGGGTTTGAGCTATCTGTTTTTGTTGCTCATCTTGCCGTGCAGTTTGTTGGATCTGGTTCAAACTTTCTACTGCAGGTATAGAGGCAGATTCATTCATATGCATTCCAACACGATTCAGATGGGGGTTGAGTTCACCAATTAGATATTGATCTCTTTGCACACTGAACAGAGTGGCATTAGTCATTCCTTGTGATCTCCCTAAAGCAGTAAGAGCCATTACGGAATTTTGGAATTTTTCCTCATCAATAGGCAAACCGTTTTTCTCATGGTAAGCGGTCATATGCCCTTTGACAGAATCAAAAAGTTTTTGTGCCTCAGGTGGAAGAGATTGTGGATTAAATGAAGCAACTGTCTGCATGAAATTGTACTGCTCTTCCTTATCATTCCAAGACATCAGGTTCGAATCTCTGTCAATGTTTTTCCGGATTTTCCAGTACATTTCTTGTGATTCATTCAGACTTTTGTTAGTTTTATGAATACCGCTTCGAATAAAGCTGACATCGCCACGATAATCATCAATCATTTTCTTATTGCGTTCAGCCAACTCTAAAGCTGGCCTATAATTACGCTCCGAAAGTATAGACTTAGAACCTGTAAAATTGCTGATAGAATGAGACCACCAATTAATAAGTGCTGCTGGAGTAGCTTGTGATGCAAATGTATTGATACTTGTATTGTAGCCAGCGGCCCACATACCCATCAGTTCGTGATTCTGAGCTAGAATAACCATTTTGCCGTAATGTGGACCTGCGGCAGATACGACATCTGAGGCCAAGGCATAATTGATTACTTTATCCCCCCCTTTGGGAATGCCATTTAAAGCTGCTGCACCATAGGCGTTAAAGGTAACGCCCTCCTGCTTGAAACGATAAGATTGAATTTGAGCTAACGTCCCTCCTAAGGAATGACCAACTTGTGTTATACGAGGTTGACTTTGTTCAGGATGTTTATTGTGAAATTTATCTGCTTCTTTTAATGCCAGCATAGTTAGTTTTGCTGCATCTTCTGCCTGGATATTGGCCTTATGGATAACCATTTTCAGATCAACTTTGGCATCCATCAGGGATGACGTCCCCCTATGTGCGACAACAATCTCATTGGTACGGACATCTTGATAAACCACACCTTGGTAGTCTGTGGTCGGGTTTTTATGGACAGCTAGGACTATATAATGATTTCCACCAATAAGTAAGGTTTTATTAGCGGGTGTAACCACACGGTTTTCATAGGAATCTTGAGCAAGGTCTGCATACTGTTGTTTACTTAGTCGGGTCATGGTTTAACTTCCTCTAGAGTAACGGTGATACTAAAAAAATCATTGTCATTATGAGGTCCCGCCCCATAGGCAGACAGGCTTTTTTCACCAAAATCCACATCAGGAGAATCTTCGCTTCCATATGGTAAACCATCTTTATTTTTATAATACGGATACCCTCGCTTCCAATAATATTTGGTCAGTGTTTTTTCTTTTTCAAGATTTTCCATTACATCGCTGATATTGAATTCAGTTTCTTCCTTTTTACCTGTTGCCTTAAATGAAGCCCCAAAATTTTCAGGCTTCCATTGGCAGACACCTTCTCCGAAATAATCTTCGTCTAGTACAGCATCAGCATAGAAGAGTACTTCGTATTCGTCATGTCCGACCAAATTCATTTTGATTGGAACATTTTTTTCAGGAGATGCCGTCGCACCTGCCAACCGACTAATGGTATAAGAACAGTTTCTTGCTGCATAACCAATATACATATCATTTATAGGTTTCATCGGCCCCGGTGCATTATTAATCTTAACCTTGACCCTGTATGGCTGTTTCGGATCGGGGTTCAATTTGAAACGTGCTTCTGTTTGTTCTTGGACACTCATATTATTTCTCTCCGTACAAGCATTTAGGCTAAAAGTTGTCAATAAAGCTGCAGATAACAGCAGGATAAAAGGTTTCATCAGTAAAGTCCTTATTCAATATCATGAGCAAATTAAATATTAATTTAAGATAACTTGATCAGGATACATTCATGTTCGTTGATTGTCTGATGCTCCAACGTATTTACCACATTACTCTAAATAGTGTTTATTGAGGTATATTATAACAATATTCAGACATCTTAACTGAGATGATGCTTATCGTAAATAGATAGTGATTAACGGGGAAAATGTAGTCTGAATGGTAATATTTAAGAAATATTGGAAACTCTACTTTACCTTATCCTACTCATTGTTTATCGTTTTTTTCATTGCTTCTTACTTCTTATAAATTTCAATAACTTGTTTTAAAGTATTCAAGTCTATAAATATTTTAGGAGTGTTGGCAATTTAAAAGGCCGTCTGAAATCACTTTTCAGACGGCCTATTTAATATCAGATGATAAAATTGATTTATCCAGGCAACAAACAGTTTGATTTAGATTTTTACCATAGGTATATTGCTTTCATCTGATTTAGATAACCGACAACATCATAAAGCCTGCTTTTTGCCTCCCAATATTGCTTTTACTTTCAGCCTGCCGTCCTGAAGCTGAGACCAGTCGACACAGCTAGCCTTCTTATTACGAGTCTGAAAAGCGTCAAACTACAGCTACCCCTGTTAAAACACAAATTCCTGCGTTATCTGCAATCAAAAGCCAAGCCGATTTTGACTTACTTTCGCGTATTTATGAGCAAGGTAGTGAATATGAAATTCCTCATATCCTTTTCCTCATCGATCGTGAAGACTATGGCCGTACCGACTACATCAATACTCCCAAATTTCGGTTGCATGAGCACTATCTGGCTACTATCTTGAAACCTATGCTGTCAAAAACTGAATTAAATCAATAATACCGTTGTCCCAACCGGCGTTATCTGTTTGGTACTATTAGTTGGCAGAATAGTACTCAGGAATATGTTTATGAGTTTTTGGAAGGAGACAAAATCACGCCTGAATTGTTGAAATTGGCGGCAGGCCGTCTGAAAGACAGTTTCTACGCTCCGTTGCGTTATAAAACCAATTCTTTATGGCAGGAAACCGTTGCCGAGCAAAGTAAAGTTCCTTTTATTACCCAAGAAAGTTTGATTAAAAATTTCCCCTACCTGCCTCTAAACCAAGGCAAAGCGATAGGTACATTACGCATTATTGCCAAAGAAGATGATCTTTATAATGTCGGCGCCGACGATATTATTATCTTGAAAGAGGTTCCCCTAGAGCTGCCACCTGTAGCGGGGATTGTTAGTGAGAAACCATCCACTGCACTATCGCATGTGAATGTACTGGCACGCGGTTGTGGGATTCCCAATATTTACCTTAAGGACGCAGAAAAAATCCTAGCCCCATATATTGGCCATCGTATCGAATTTGAAGCGACTGCTAAGCAATACCGAATTGTCCAAACCAACCGGAACACTACCAGCAAAAGCTTTTCGGACGGCCTTACCCTGCCCAAACCTGATGTTTCCGATTACAGCCTTCGGGCTTTGGCAAACCTGCGCCGTGATGACAGCCGTTACTGCGGCAGTAAGGCTGCCAACCTCGGCCATATCCGCGCCCATATTGAAGGTAGTAATGTACCTGACGGATTCTGCATTCCGTTTGCCTACTATCAAGCCATAATGGTTAGGCTGGGTATTAATGCAACAACACTGGCACAAATCGAAACGCAAAGTGATGGAGACAATCGTAAGCGCCGCACTGCTTTACTCACACTGCAGAAAAAAATTACCGATGCCGAAATCCCATCGGAATGGAAACACAGATGGGCTGAACAATGGCGCAATCAATTAAACAGCAAAGGCGTGTTTGTCCGCAGCTCCTCTAATTCCGAAGACCTGCCCAATTTCAGCGGCGCAGGGCTGTACACCACCGTGCCAAATGTGACCGATGAAAACGCGTTGGCCTAAGCAGTGAAGCAATTTTGGGCTTCCGTTTTCAATTACAGCGCATACGAAGCCCGCCGGATTGCCGGATTACCTCACGATAGCGTGAAAATGAGTGTCTTTGTGCAACAAAGCATCAATGCAGATCTCTCCGGCGTATTGGTTACCATCAATCCCTATGATACTGCTCAGAAAAACAGCGCCTACATTGCCGCCAAACGCGGACTGGGTATTCGTGTCGTAGAAGGTAAACGGGTAGCCGAGCAGGTAGTCTATAACCGTCGCAATGATTCTGTACAACGTCTCAGCTCCTCTAATGAAACTACAGCGTTGCAACTGGATAAAAACGGTGGAGTACGAGAAGTGCCTGTAACCAGTGGCAATGTGATGAATCAAGAACAAATCCGTCGCCTTGACCAAACCAGCCAACAAATCAAACAGCTATTTGCAAATGGGGAGCAGGATATCGAATGGGCATTTGACAATGGTAAGCTTGTTATCCTCCAGGCACGACCGTATCTAAACGGCACACGTTAAAGTAAAAGGCCGTCTGAAATTATCGTTTCAGACGGCCTTTGCATCATAAGTTAGTTATACCCTATACTTCCCGATCACCAAGGAACTATGATGTCAAAACAAATCACTTTTTATTTTATTCGCCATGGCCGTACCCAATGGAACAAACAGGGGCTTTTGCAGGGATCAGGCAATTCACCACTGACTGAACAGGGGATTGCAGGAGCTCAGAAAACCGGCGTAGCGCTACAACAAGTAGAATTTACCGCTGCTTATTCCAGCATTTTACAACGTGCCATTGATACGACTAGCCATATTATCGGCCAGCGTCCCATCCCTCTTTTTCAGCACTGTGGACTAAATGAACAATCTTTTGGAAGTTGGGAAGGTATGCAGATCGCTGACCTGCGGAAATTAACCGAATTCAAACAACTGACTAATGACCCGGCAGCTTATAAAGCATTAAGCAATGGTGGTGAAACCTTTGAACAATTAGCAGTACGTGCAATGGACGCCCTTTGCGATATCATTAAAGTACATCAATCGGGAGCCAATATTTTAGTGGTATCACATGGCCATACCTTGCGGCTTTTATTATCCTTACTAGGCGGAGCGACTTGGGAAAACCATCGTGATGAGGGTAAATCCGTATCATTGCTGAATACTTCGATCAGTATTGTGAAATACGATAGTGAAAGTGGTTTTCATATTGAGCAACTTAACGATGTGGCTCATTTACAATGATCACAACCATTCAACAATAATAAAAAAGGTGGGCATTTTACCCACCTTTTTTGCCATTAGCGGAATACTTTTTCCAAGTGTGCTTGGTAATCGGCTAAGTATTGTTCCACTTGTGGATTTTTGATCACATCGTTACATAAGAATGTCGGCAGACGGGTCAAACCGATGAACTC
>NZ_JBQCWB010000010.1:0-28049 GCF_051957775.1 Neisseria sp. P0016.S008 | reverse complement strand
TTTTTAATTAAATTTAAAATATAATTCTATTTTTACAAATTGGTAAAAAAATAATGTCAACAATCTAGGTAAAATTTTTCTTGGCAAGTAAAATTTTTACAGCTATATTTCAAAACATAAATATTGAAACATCTCACTCAATAGGAGTAGAAAAATGACCGACCTGAACACTCTATTTACCAATCTCAAACAACGCAACCCCAACCAAGAACCCTTCCATCAAGCTGTTGAAGAAGTGTTCATGAGTTTGGATCCGTTTTTGGCGAAAAACCCGAAATACACCCAACAAAGCCTGCTTGAGCGTATTGTTGAACCGGAGCGCGTGATTATGTTCCGCGTCACTTGGATGGACGACAAAGGCCAAGTCCAAGTCAACCGCGGCTACCGCATTCAAATGAATTCCGCCATCGGCCCTTACAAAGGCGGCTTGCGTTTCCACCCTACCGTCGATTTGGGCGTGTTGAAATTCCTCGCTTTTGAACAAGTCTTCAAAAATGCGCTGACCACCCTGCCTATGGGTGGCGGCAAAGGCGGTTCCGACTTTGATCCTAAAGGTAAATCCGATGCCGAAGTAATGCGCTTCTGCCAAGCCTTTATGACCGAACTCTACCGCCATATCGGTGCCGACACCGACGTCCCTGCCGGCGACATCGGCGTAGGCGGCCGCGAAATCGGCTATCTGTTCGGCCAATACAAAAAAATCCGCAACGAATTTGCTTCCGTCCTGACCGGCAAAGGCCTCGAATGGGGTGGCAGTCTGATTCGCCCTGAAGCCACCGGCTACGGTTGCGTGTATTTTGCCCAAGCCATGTTGGAAACCCGCAACGACAGCATCGAAGGCAAACGCGTGTTGATTTCCGGCTCCGGCAACGTGGCGCAATACGCTGCCGAAAAAGCCATCCAACTGGGTGCAAAAGTATTGACCGTTTCCGACTCCAACGGCTTTGTCCTCTTCCCTGACAGCGGTATGACCGAAGCGCAACTGGCTGCTTTGATCGAGCTGAAAGAAGTACGCCGCGAACGCGTGGCCACTTATGCCAAAGAACAAGGCCTGCAATACTTTGAAAACCAAAAACCGTGGAACATCGCGGCCGAAGTCGCCCTGCCTTGCGCCACCCAAAACGAATTGGACGCAGATGCCGCCAAAATCCTGCTGGCAAACGGTTGCTATGTGGTTGCCGAAGGTGCGAACATGCCGTCAACTTTGGGCGCGGTCGAACAATTTATCAAAGCCGGCATCCTCTACGCTCCGGGCAAAGCGTCCAACGCCGGCGGCGTAGCAACTTCAGGTTTGGAAATGAGCCAAAACGCCATCCGCCTGTCTTGGACTCGTGAAGAAGTCGACCAACGCCTGTTTGACATCATGCACAACATCCACGAATCCTGCCTGAAATACGGCAAAGTCGGCGACAAAGTAAACTATGTCAATGGTGCGAACATTGCCGGTTTCGTCAAAGTTGCCGATGCCATGTTGGCGCAAGGTTTCTAAACCCCTATCCAGCCAAATCAAAGGCCGTCTGAAATATTTCAGACGGCCTTTTTCTTTTAAAACAAACCTTATACGCCCAAATAACCTTCCCTGCTGGAAAGCCATCTCGCCAAATGCGCTTCGACGATTTCAGGGTTTTGTTCAATCAGCATCGGGGCAATTTCGCGCGCTTGTTCTAAAAGGTGCAGGTCTTCTTCGAGGTTGGCGAAGCGCAGCATGGGGACACCGCTTTGCCGCGCGCCAAGAAATTCGCCGGGGCCGCGGATGTTGAGGTCTTGGCGGGCGATTTCAAAGCCGTCGGTGTGTTCGTAGATGACTTTCAATCGCGCTTTGGCGAGTTCGCTCAAGGGTTCGGCAAACAGGAGGACACACACGCTTTCTGCCGCGCCGCGCCCTACCCGACCGCGTAATTGGTGCAGCTGCGCCAAGCCCATGCGCTCGGCGTGTTCGATCACCATCAGGGCGGCGTTGGGCACATCTACGCCGACTTCGATGACGGTGGTGGCTACCAATACGTTCAGACGGCCTGCGGCAAACTGAGCCATGACTTCGGCTTTTTCGGTAGCCTTCATGCGCCCGTGTACCAAGCCGATGTTGAGTTCGGGCAAGGCCGTCTGAAGTTGCTCGAGGGTTTCGGTGGCGGTTTGCAGTTGCAAGGTTTCGCTCTCTTCAATCAACGGACAAACCCAGTATGCCTGCTGCCCTTTGCGGCAGATGTTGAGGACGAAGCCTTCGACTTCGGCGCGGCGGACGTTGTTGACGAGGCGGGTTTTAATCGGGGTACGCCCGGGCGGCAATTCGTCGATAACGGATACGTCCAAGTCGGCAAAGAAACTCATGGCGAGCGTGCGCGGGATGGGTGTGGCGGACATCATCAGCTGGTGGACGTCGCGCCCTTTGTTTTTGAGGGCAAGGCGTTGAGCAACACCGAAACGGTGTTGTTCGTCCACAATTACCAAGCCGAGATTTTGAAACTCGACATCGTCTGAAAACAGGGCGTGCGTGCCGACGGCGATTTTGACAGAGCCGTTAGCCAGTTTGGCTTTGGCCTCATCTTTGGCTTTTTTGCGCTGGCTGCCGGAAAGCCAGACGACTTCAAGGCCTAAAGGCTCAAGCCATTGTTTGAACTTGATGAAATGCTGTTCGGCAAGGATTTCGGTCGGCGCCATTACAGCCACCTGCGCACCGGATTCAATGGCGGTCAAAGCAGACAAGGCAGCAACAATGGTTTTGCCGCTGCCGACATCGCCTTGTAACAGGCGGTGCATAGGGTGGGTTTGCGCCATATCGCGGCAGATTTCGGAAACAACTTTTTCTTGTGCATCGGTCAGGGCAAACGGCAAAGCGTGGCGCAAGGCTTGAGTCAATGTGCCGTCGCCGCCCAATGCCGTGGCCGAGCCGCTAACGCGCTTCTGCCGCGCCAGCCGCATGGACAACTGTTGCGCCAAAAGTTCGTCAAATTTGAGCCGTTGCCATGCAGGTAGCGTACCATCTGAAAGTTGATGAATAGTGAAACTCGGCGGCGGCGAATGCAAAAGGCGCAGGCTTTCGGCGAGGTGCGGCAGTTTCAGACGACCCAATAAGGCATCGGGCAGCGTGTCATGCAGCGGCGTAACGTCCAACGCCGTCTGAATGATGCGGCGCAAAGTGGGTTGGTTCAAACCGTTTACGGTCGGATAAATCGGCGTGAGGCTTTCTGCCAAACCGCTGTTTTCGGCATCGCGGATTTTAGGGTGAATCATCTCGTCGCCGTGAAACCCATGCTTGATTTCGCCCACGGCGCGGATGCGTTTGCCGACCGCCATCTGTTTCTGGTTGCTGGCGTAAAAGTGGATGAAGCGCAGAAAAAGGACACTGCCGGAACCGTCGGCGATTTGGACAATCAGCTGCTTGCGCGGCTTAAAAGTCACTTCCTGATGGATAACCTCGCCCTCAACCTGACACGGCACGCCGATCGGCGCGTCCTTAATCGGCATGATGTGCGTCTCGTCCTCGTAACGCAACGGCAGGTGCAACACCAAATCCCATGCGGTATGGAGGTTGAGTTTTTCGAGTTTCTTAGCGGAAACATCGGTGATTTTGAGCTGTTTTTGGGTTTCGGGCGTCATCTTAAAAGGCAGCTGATTGAGAGTTTGCTGTATTTTATCCGAAAACAAAAAGGCCGTCTGAACGCAATGTTTCAGACGGCCTTAATTTAGGTATAACGCGATTAAGCGTTAGCTCCCTGTTGTTCTTGGTAGATTGCTTCGAAGTTGATCGGAGCAAGCAGTACAGGTGGGAAGCCGGCTCGGGTTACGCTGTTAGAAATGGCTTCGCGTGCGTAAGGGAACAGGATGTTTGGACAAGCAACGCCCAACAGCAGTTGTACGTCTTCTTCAGGAATGTTTTCCAGACGGAAGATGCCGCTTTGGGTAACTTCGTTCAAGAACATGGTGCGCTCTTCGTTCAGTTTGGCAGTTACGGTCACGGTAACGTCAACGCTGTAGAAGCCGTCTTCCAGTTTGGTGTTGCCGGTAGAAACGCGCATATCCACTTCAGGCTCGCCTTGTTCCAAGAAGATTTGTGGTGCGTGAGGCACTTCCAAAGACAAGTCTTTTACATACAAACGCTCAACGCTGAATACGGGTTGCAATTCTTCGCTCATTTTATTTTCCTAAGTTAAGGGTTAAGGATTCAGTAATTCGTCCAACTTGCCTTCCTGCTGCAAGCGGTACAAATCAGTAAAGCCACCGACATGAGTGTCGCCGATAAAAATCTGCGGCACGCTGCGCTGGCCGGAAAGTTGCTGCATTTCGGCAAAAACTTCCGGATTGCCGTCGATGCGGATTTCGTTGATTTCTTTCACACCCACCGCCTGCAACAGCCTTTTCGCCATGGTGCAGTACGGGCAATATGGACCGGTATAAACAGTAACGGTTTGCATGATTTCTTCCAAAATACCAATGTTCATGACTATATGGGCATAGGTGCTATTTTACAAGTGTTCCCGCCGTACGGTTGTAAAAAACATTCAGACGGCCTTTTGACCATAAACATTTGTGCAGATGCGGAAAAACCATAATTAAAGTATGATAAGCGCTTTCGCAGAATGACTTTTGCCATTTGTTTTTTGGAGAAGAACACATCGCAAAAGTTTTTCTATTCAAAATCAGGTATCCCTATGCTTTCAGGAATTCCCATCCCCAAGGACGCCGTGCGTCCGTCCGAAACCGTCCTCGTCAACATTACGCCGCAAGAAACGCGTGTGGCCGTTTTGGAAGAGAACAATATCTGCGAGCTGCACATCGAGCGCAACAGCGGCCACAGCTTGGTCGGCAATATTTATTTGGGCGTCGTCAAACGCGTACTTCCCGGCATGCAAAGTGCGTTTATCGATATCGGCTTGGAACGCGCCGCGTTTCTGCATATCGTCGACGTCCTCGAACAACGCCGCAATCCGGACGAAACCCAACGCATCGAACACATGCTCTTTGAAGGCCAGTCTGTCTTGGTTCAGGTCATCAAAGACCCCATCAATACCAAAGGCGCGCGCCTGTCCACCCAAATCTCACTGGCCGGCCGTTTCCTCGTCCATCTTCCGCAAGAAGACCACATCGGCATTTCACAACGCATTGAAGACGATGCCGAACGCAGCAATTTAAGGGAGCGCCTCAACAACCTGCTGCCCGAAAACGCCTGCCACGGCTACATCATCCGTACCAACGCCGAAAACGCTTCCGATACCCAACTGCAATCAGACATCAACTACCTGACTAAAGTGTGGGAACACATTCAAAAACAGGCAAAAATCCAGCCGCCCGAAACCCTGCTCTATCAAGATTTGCCTTTGAGCCTGCGCGTATTACGCGATATGTTCAGCCTCGATACCCACAAAATCCTGGTCGACTCCACCGAAAACCACCGCCGCATGACTCAGTTTGCCGAACAATACGTTCAAGGTGCATTGGGCAGAATCGAGCTGTTCAAAGGCGAACGCCCCCTATTTGAAACCCACAACATCGAGCAGGAAATCGCCCGCGCCCTGCAACCACGCGTCAACCTCAACTTCGGCAGCTACCTCATCATCGAGTCCACCGAAGCCATGACCACCATCGATGTCAATACCGGCGGCTTTGTCGGCGCGCGCAATTTTGATGAAACCATCTTCCGCACCAACCTCGAAGCCTGCCACACCATCGCCCGCGAGCTTCGCCTGCGCAATCTCGGCGGCATCATCATCATCGACTTCATCGATATGGCGCAAGAGATCCACCGCGAAGCCGTCCTGCAAGAACTTGCCAAAGCCCTCAGTTTCGACCGTACCCGCGTTACCCTCAACGGCTTTACCAGTCTGGGCCTTGTCGAACTGACCCGCAAACGCTCGCGTGAAAACTTAAGCCAAATCCTCTGCGAACCCTGCCCTTCCTGCCAAGGCCGGGGCCGTCTGAAAACGCCGCAAACTGTGTGCTACGAAATCCAACGCGAAATCGTCCGCGAAGCGCGCCGCTACGATGTCCAAGCCTTCCGTATTTTGGCTGCTCCGAATGTCATCGACTTGTTCCTAGACGAAGAATCGCAATCACTGGCGATGTTGATAGACTTTATCGGCAAACCGATTTCTCTGGCAGTCGAAACTGCCTACACGCAGGAACAATACGATATTGTGTTGCTGTAAAGATAAAAGGCCGTCTGAAAACTTTTCAGACGGCCTTCTTGTTTGAGTAAATAAAGATTACGGTTTCACTACTTTACCGTTGATCTTGACGGAAGTCAGTTTCAGGTTGTAGGTTTTGCCGTCATCGGTATAGCTGATTTGCGCAGGAATATTGTCGATATCGGAAGCAAAAGAGTAAGTAACGGTATCGTCGCCGCGGCGGACGCGATATTTGCTCACAGGCGTTGTGCCGCCATTCAGCTTATAGCTTTCGCTACCGATTTTGTTCATGCTGCCGACAGTATACAGTTTTTTACCGTTGGTAATTTTCAAACCTGACGGCAGGCGCACGTCATTAGCGGCCAGTTGCCATGCCAAAGTAAACAAGTCCATGGCCGGGCCGGATTTTTCGGTTTTCAAATCACCTGCTTTACCGTAAGTGATGTTGCCGCCGGAGAATTTGGCCTCGGCATACAATTTACCGCCGCGTACATCTTTGTAGTAAGACGGATTCAAGGTCGTGCCGTTGATGCTGCCGCCGGATTCAAAACGGATATTGTAAAGCGGTACTTTGATGGTGGAGACGATTTTGTATTGGTTGCCGCTGCGGGTGAAGGTCATGGTCGCAGGAATACCGTAGCTGCCTGAGTATTGCAAAACGGCAGATTGCGGCAATTCGGCGGCTTGTGCGCCGATGGAGGCAGTGAGCAGGGAAAGTGTCAGCAGGGTTGTTTTAATCGGATTCATGATGTTTTCCTTGTGTATATCGTGTTTTAATTAAGCCAACAGGCTTTGACCGGCGGCATTGCGTTGTGCATTCAAAACGCGGTTGCCTTCGATTTTCAGACGGCCTGCAACGAAATCAGCAACGGCTTGCGGGAAAAGCTGATGCTCAACCGTCAGCACGCGTGCGGCAACATCGTCAGCGGTATCGCCATCCAAAATAGGAACAATGCCTTGCGAAATAATCGGGCCGCAATCCAGCTCGGGGGTCACGAAATGGATGGTGCAGCCTGCCACTCGGCAACCTGCTTCCAATGCGCGTTCGTGGGTGTGCAAACCGGTGAAAGAAGGCAGGATAGACGGATGGATGTTGATCAGGCGGTTTTCATAATGGGCGCAGAATTCCGGGGTCAAAATGCGCATAAAGCCCGCCAATACAACCAAATCCGGCTGATAGGCATCGATTTTTTCCATCATGACCTGATCAAATGCCAGACGCGAGTCGAAGTTTTTATGGTTCAAACTGTCAGTGGCAATACCGCGCTCTGCCGCCCATGCCAATCCGGCTGCGGTCTCGCTGTTGCTCAATACGGCTGCAATGTTGGCATCGGGAATATTGGCATTCACAATCGCCTGCATATTGCTGCCGCGTCCGGAAATAAGGATGACGATATTTTTCATCATAATTCCTTGTTTGTTTGGAACAAAGGCCGTCTGAAACGGAATTTTTCAGACGGCCTTTTATCCGTTGTTTAAGGGCGTAAGCCTTGATTCGGATTATTGAACTTTTTGTACGTCAACTTGTACAGGTTGTTGCGCAGCAGCATCAGGCGCGCCGACTTTAACCAGTTTCACGTCGAATACCAAAGTAGCGTTCGGGCCGATTTTATCGCCGGCGCCAACTTCGCGGTAAGCCAATTTGGCAGGGATATAGAATGTTGCTTCGCCGCCTTCTTTCAAAAGTTGGATACCTTCAGTCCAACCTGGAATCACTTGGCTTACAGGGAAGCTTACAGGGCCGCCGTTGGCTTTACTGCTGTCAAATACGGTACCATCAATCAGACGGCCTTCATATTCAACGGTAACCATATCGTCTTTAGTCGGTTTTTTACCTTCGCCTTCTTTGGTGATTTTGTATTGCAGACCGGAAGCGCTGGTTTTCACGCCTTCTTTAGTCGCGTTTTCTTTCAAGAACGCTTCGCCTTTTTCCAAGTTTACTTTGGCATCTTCAGCACGTTTGGCAGTAGCTTTTTCTTGTTGCTCTTGCAGGAATTTCATCATCACTTCCTGAGCTTGAGCTTCAGTCATTTTGACTTCTTTACCTTCAAACATGGCTTCCATGGCTTCGGTGAAGACTTTCAAATCAATTTCCGTACCTTGGTCTTTCATTTGTTTCAATGAACGGCCGATGTCCACACCCATTGCGTAGCTGGCTTGTTGGGCAGTAGAACCGATGGCAGAAGCATCTGCAGTCGCATTTGAAGCTGCGGAAGCAGCAGGAGCGTCTTTAGCGGCAGTGTCTTTTTGGTTGCAAGCAGTCAGTGCCAACAAAGCAGACAAAGCCAATGCGCTGAATTTGAAAGTTTTGTTCATGATTATGTCTTTTCCGGAAAGGTCAAAAAAGGGGATTATAGCTGAGTTTGATTGAAATGGAATCAAGGTGGATTAAAATTTGTAAAGGCTCTTATCAAAAACATTAAGGCCGTCTGAAAACAGGTTTCAGACGGCCTACTTTTAGCTATCAGTCAAACGATTAATACCAGCCGCGCAGCTTCATTGCTTTTTCAACACGACGGATACTCATCATGTAGGAAGCGGTACGCAGGTCGACATCGTATTCTTGAGCCAAGTTCCAAATATCGCGGAACGCACGGCGCAGGACAACGGTTTCTTTCTCTTGAACTTCGTCAAACTCCCAGTAGTAGCCTTGCAGGTTTTGTACCCATTCAAAATAGGATACCACCACGCCGCCGCAGTTTGCCAAAATATCAGGAACAACCAATACGCCGTTTTGACGCAGAATAACGTCGGCTTCTGGAGTGGTCGGGCCGTTTGCGCCTTCAACCACGATTTTCGCGCGTACTTTACCGGCATTTTCAGAAGTCAGTTGGTTTTCCAGCGCGCAAGGGGCGAGTACATCCACATCCAAAGCCAAAAGTTCGGCATTGCTGATTTCTTTACCGTAGCCGGCCTCATTGGTGATGAAACCTTTGGTTTGGAATTCTTTGATGATTGCTTCCATATCCAAGCCGTTTTCGTTGTAGATGGCAACGTCAACAGTAGATACGGCAACGATTTTCGCACCAGCTTTATGTGCATAGTAACCGGTGTGGTAGCCCACGTTACCGAAACCTTGAATGGCGTAAGTAGCACCCTTCACGTCTTTGCCCAGTTTTTCCAAAGCTTGGACGGCGGCGAAGTTTACGCCGTAACCGGTGGCTTCGGTACGCGCCAAGGAGCCGCCAAACTCAACCGGTTTGCCGGTGAACACGCCCGGTGCAGAATGTTTCACCACGTTTTCATAGGCATCAACCATCCAAGACATGATTTTGCCGTTGGTGTTCACATCAGGTGCAGGAATATCGATTTTCTCGCCGATCAGCGGAGAAATGGCTTCGGAATAAGCACGGGCGATGCGTTCCAATTCCGCTTCGGAATAGTTACGCGGATCCAAAGTAATACCGCCTTTACCGCCGCCGTAAGGAATACCGGCCACGCAGCATTTGATGGTCATCCAGATAGACAGGGCTTTAACCTCGTCCATATTCACATTAGGATGGAAACGCACGCCGCCTTTGTAAGGGCCGACGGCATTATTGTGTTGTGAACGGTAGCCGGTGAAGTTTTCTACTGTACCGTTGTCGAGTTTGACAGGGAAGTTGACTTCTAAAACACGTTGCGGCTTTTTCAAGATTTCAAATACTGCCGGGTCGGCATTCAAACGGTCGCAGGCAGTTTTCACTTGTTTTTGCGCAATTTCAAACGGATTCAGCGTTTCTTTTACAGCAGATGCGGACATGTATTTTTCCTTTTCATACATATGATTAGACGAGAGCCATACACGTTACTATATACAAAAACGGACAAAAATGTAATAGCGTGTAGTCGATAAAAAGCGAATCTATTCATTTATATATGAATTTAGTTTGAGGTCGTCTGAAAATATCGGCACACCAACCAAAAAATTTTCAGACGGCCTAGTATAAATGCTCATCAAACCATTCAAAAAAACACACAAACCCTTTGTTTTTTAATACCTACCAAACCACCCTTTTTGTTGACAAAATCCCTTTCACATTCCCAATAGGCTGACAGTCTTACACCATCAAAAATTGTTAACAATTTAAACAAACATCTTTTTAAAGAATCAGCAAAACATCGGCAAATCAGGCAAACAATGTTAAAATAACCGCTTAAATAATATGACAGAAAGTTACTCAATGACCACTGCTGCTTTAGAACACGTCCAAGCCGTTGCCTTTGATTTGGACGGTACCTTATGTAATTCCGTTCCCGATTTGGCCGTAGCAGCCCAAGCCATGTGTGCGCACTTGGGTTTACCTGTTTTACCCACCCAAACGGTTGAAAGTTATGTCGGCGACGGCATCAGCAAGTTGGTTCATCGTGTCATTACCAATGATCGTGAAAAAGAAGCCGATCCTGAAATCTGGGAAAAAGGCTTTGTGTTCTTTATGAAATATTATCGCGAGCACTTGAGCGACTTTACCCGCCCCTACCCTGAAACCGAAGCCGGTCTCGGCCTGCTAAAGTCCTTGGGTATTCCTCTAGTTGTCATTACCAATAAAAATGAAATTCTGGCTGCCGAGTTGCTGAAACAGCTTAATCTCGATGGCTACTTCAGCCTGGTTCTTGGCGGCGACAGCCTAACTGAGAAAAAACCCAGCCCATTGCCGCTTCAACATGCGGCCGAAGTTTTGGGCATCGACGTTGCCAATATGCTGATGGTGGGCGACTCTAAAAATGACATTATTGCCGCCAAAGCGGTCGGTTGCTTCAGCGTCGGCGTAACATTCGGCTACGGCGACATGACCTTGCTCTCTCAAGACAAAGCAACCAAACCTGATTTATTGATTCGCGCCCTGCCTGAAATCTACGAAAATCTGCATCCGCAAAAAAACAAAGAAGAAGAATAATTCGGCTTTATTTTCAGACGGCCTTTTTGATTTTTTCACCTAATCAGGCCGTCTGAAAATGTAATTCAATGTAGTTAAATCCCTCCCCTTCCATATTCCCATGAAACCTCCCAAAACCTTACGCGCCCGCGCCTTAGATATTCTTTCCCGTCAGGAAGTCAGCCGTGTCGGCTTGAAACGCAAACTGGCTCCTCACGCAGAAAGCGAAGAAGAATTGGAAAAGGTTTTGGATGAATTCGCCGAACGGAATTGGCAATCCGACCAACGTTACGCAGAAGCCTACATTCACAGCAAGAGCAACCGTTACGGCACGATCCGCCTCAAGCAAGCCTTAGCGCAACAAGGTATCGATGCAGACGACTGCCGGGAGTTCCTCCCCGATAGGGAGGACGAGCTGCAAACAGCCATTTCCGTCTTGCGTAAAAAATTCAAGCAGGAAGCTCAAGATTTGAAAGAAAAACAAAAACAAGCACGTTTCCTTGCCTATCGCGGCTTTGGTGCAGACACCATTCAGACGGCCTTAAAAACGGCGTGGAATGAAGACGAAGACTTCTATCAATAATCATTCCCACTTGAATCTTTGCTTCTATCGGCGTACCCTTACACTTTTATTCAATAATTCAATCAGAGCTTCATTATGTCCGACAAACCGCACGATACACCTAATCCCCTACTCGAAGACGAACGCAAAAATCCTGTTTACCGCTTGGGTCAGGCAGTAGCCGGATTCATGTTGCTGGTTTGGGCCGGCGTTTTGGCCTTGGTTTTCTTCTTGGTTTTCCGTTTTTGGTTGAGTTAAACCCAATCTAATTACAAACAAGCCATAAACCCTCTTAAAAAGAAGCCAACAGCTTTTATTTGTAAACATCAAAAAGGCCGTCTGAAAATGCTTTCAGACGGCCTTTGCTTATTAACAAGATTATCCTCGAATCACTTTGCGGATATTCGGATTGGCATGCATTGCATGAATAATCTGATTAACCTGATCCAAGTCTTTGACTTTAATTGTAAATTTAAATTCTACAAAACCTTCTGTTCCTGCTTGCGCTTTGGTTGGCGTATCGACAGATTCAATATCCGCACCGGAATTGGAAATCGCTTGCGCCATTGAGGCCAACAAACCATGCGCATCTTCGGATTTGACGTTGAGGATAGTGCGATACGTTTGATTGCGCAAACTGTCCCAGCCCGCATCGAGTTGCTCTTCCGGATCGGCTTTGACCAAAGTTTGACAGGTATCACGGTGGATAATCATACCCTTGTCTTTGACCAATAAGGCGCGGATCGCATCGCCTGGAATCGGATGGCAACATTCGGCAAAATGAATCCAGCCGGTTTCTTGATCGTTGACTTTGATCGGACTGAGTTTGACCGCACTGCCAAAATGTTGGCCTGCCAACTCGGCAATGTGCATGGCAACGTGTACCGGCAAAGTATGCCCCATACCGACATTGTAAAGAACCTCTTCAAACGAGGTTTGTTTGGTATTCAAATCGGCAAGGTATTTTTCTTTGAGGTCGTCTGAAAGCAGGATGTCTTTAGGCAACAGGCTGGATAAAGCTTTTTGCAGCAGATTCTCACCCAAAACAACGGCATCGTGACGATTCAGATTTTTAATGTATTGGCGGATGGCGCTGCGCGCACGGCTGGAAACGGCAAAGTTCAGCCATGCTACATTAGGCTTGGCATGCTCGGAAGTAATGATTTCTACCGTATCGCCGGTTTTCAGCTTGGTGCGCAACGGCATCATGACGTTATTGATACGCGCGGCGACGGTTTTATGACCGATATTGGTATGAACTGCATAGGCAAAGTCAATCGGCGTCGCCCCTTTAGGCAAGGTAAGGATATCGCCTTTCGGGGTAACGATATAGACTTCGTTAGGGAATAAATCGACTTTGACATGCTCCAGAAACTCGATGGCATTTGAGCTGCTGGCTTGCAGGTCAAGAATATTTTTCATCCATCGGTTCATATGGAGGACGGCTTGGTCCGGAGTATTTTCACCGGATTTATAAATCCAATGTCCGGCGATACCACCCTCAGCCACAGCATCCATTTCACGCGTACGGATTTGCACTTCGATCGGCAAACCGTAAGGGCCGACCAAGGTCGTGTGCAGGCTTTGATAACCGTTGCTTTTCGGAATGGCGATATAGTCTTTAAAACGGCCGGGCTTGGGGTGGTACAAATTATGCAATGCGCCTAACGCAGCGTAACAGGCAGGAATATTGTTTACGATGACCCGAAAGCCGTAAATATCCATCACTTCGGCAAAACGCAGCTTTTTAGCCAGCATTTTTTGATGGATGCTGTATAAGTTTTTCTCGCGGCCTTTGATTTTGGCTTCAATATTGACACCGACCAAACGCTGACTGAATGCACGCAACACTTTGCCGACAACATCGCGGCGATTTTTGCGGCTGTTGTCCATGGCTTTTTTCAGGGTTTCGTAACGTCTTGGGTGGAGGTTTTGGAACGATAAGTCTTGAAGCTCTTGATACGCATTGTTCAGGCCAATGCGGTTGGCGATTTGAGCATAGATTTCGAGGGTTTCTTTGGCGATGCGGCGGCGTTTTTCCGGACGCATAGAGCCAAGGGTACGCATATTGTGCAATCGGTCGGCAAGTTTGACGACGATGACGCGCACGTCTTTAGTCATGGCGAGGATAAGCTTGCGGAAACTTTCTGCCTGATGCTCTGCATGATCTTCAAATTTGAGTTTTTCCAGCTTGGAAAGACCGTCTACCATTTCAGCAATGGTATCGCCGAATTCTGCCGCCATTTCGACTTTGGTTACACCCGTATCTTCCAATACATCGTGCATAACGCCCGCGCAGAGGCCTTGAACATCCATGTGCCAAATCGCAAGCTGCGTGGCAACGGCAAGGGGATGGGTGATGTAGGGTTCGCCGCTTTTACGGGTTTGTCCGTCATGGGCGTGGAAAGCGTAGGCAACGGCTCTTTCAAGCTCGGCCTGCTCATTGGTATTGAGATAGGATGCGGTGCGAAACAAAAGCTCGCGCGCTTCTGCTGTCAACGGATCATAGGGGGCGGTAGGCAGTGGGGCTGGCATTTTCAGACGGCCTTTTATGGCTATTTTTAAGCCGTCAGACTGTATCGGTTGTTATATCGCACCGATACAGTCCGCGCGACGGTTTTATCGGTTTGCCGGTTGGTTTATTTGTTGCGGGTCAGCAGCTCGGTTCCGATTTGTCCGGCTGCGATTTCGCGCAGAGCGGTAACGGTTGGTTTGTTGTTGCGGATGTCGTCAACCAAAGGCGTATTGCCGTTTTCTAATTGGCGTGCGCGACGGGCGGCAACAAGGGTAAGGTCGAAGTGGTTAGGGATTTTACCTGTGCAATCTTCAGTAGTAATACGGGCCATGTTTGCTTGCTTTCTTTCTATGTTTCAAATAAACGGTTATTTTCGCTGTTTTTTAGGAATTTTCCAACAGGTTTGAGATAAATCCCTGTTGAGAGGATTTTTTCAGACGGCCTGCTTTAATAATGTGGAACAAATCGGCTTCGGCACGATCCAAATCGTCATTCACGACGACGTAATCGAACAAAACGGATTGCTCAATCTCATGACGGGCTTTTGAAAGGCGTGTTTGAATAACTTCTTCGCTGTCTGTACCACGGCCGATCAAACGTTGCGCCAATACTTCAAAGGAAGGCGGCAGGATAAAAATGCTGCTGGCTTCAGGCAACGATTTACGCACTTGCGCCGCACCTTGCACATCGATTTCCAAAATTACGTCATAGCCCTCTTCACTCAAGGAATTCACGCCGGCGATGCTGGTGCCGTAATAATTGCCGAACACATTAGCGTGTTCCAAAAAGGCTCTTTGCTCAATCAGTGATTCAAATTCTTCTTTGGGAACAAAGTGGTAATGCACACCATGTGCCTCACCTTCACGCGGCTGGCGTGTGGTATGAGAAATAGAAACACGGATGTCGTCATGATTTTTCAACAGGCGCGACACCAAGGTCGTTTTACCTGTGCCGGAAGCGGCAGAAATGATGTAAATATTGCCTTTTTTATGATTTTGCATGGTGGTTCAGCCGATGGTATGTACCTGTAAATTATAACACAACACAATGTTTCTCGGAATTTCAGACGGCATGTTGCAAAATTTGGCTATTGTATCAATTAATTTGGCAAGTCCGCATATGACCGCTACAATATCGCGTTAAAAACTTTTTGATTTCGGAATGTCGAGATGTTGATTCATCCTGAAGTAATGGGCGTAGAAGCTTTGGCGGACAAAATCCGTAAAATTGAAAACTGGCCGCAAAAAGGGATTTTGTTTCATGACATCACTCCCGTTTTGCAAAGCGCAGAATATTTCCGCCTGCTGGTTGATTTACTGGTTTACCGCTATATGGGGCAAAAGGTTGATGTCGTGGCAGGCTTGGATGCGCGCGGCTTCATCATTGGTGCGGCTTTGGCCTATCAGCTGAACGTCGGCTTTGTCCCCATCCGCAAAAAAGGCAAACTGCCGTTTGATACGGTTTCTCAAAGTTATGCTTTGGAATATGGTGAAGCAACGGTAGAAATCCATACCGACGCCATCAAGCCGGGCGCACGCGTTTTGTTGGTAGATGATTTGGTGGCAACCGGCGGCACAATGCTGGCAGGTGTCGAGCTGATCCGAAAACTGGGCGGCGAAGTAATCGAAGCGGCTGCCATTTTAGAATTTACCGACTTGGACGGCGGCAAAAAAATCCGTGAAAGCGGCGCACCGTTATTTACCCTATGCCAAAATAAAGGCTGTATGTAATATAAAAAACCGCAAGCTAATCAGCCTGCGGTTTTTTATGATCAAAATTATTCGAGAACGTATCCGTCTGTATCCCAAAAAGTTTTTTTCACCAACTGGTCGTCTTTATAAACCAACTCAGATTTCTTCGCACCATCATCATACCAATCCAAAATAATGCCGCTGCGTTTACCGTTGCGAATACTCAATTCAGACACGATGCGGCCATTTTCATCCCAACTGATGATCTCCGTCGGTTTATCATTGCTCATCATCATTTCGGTTTTCGGGCTGCCGTCTGAATACCATTGTTTCCAATGACCATTGGCTTTATCGTGCTTAAATTGGATTTCACTTTCTTTCACACCATTTCGGTAATAGCGGGAACCCACGCCTTCACTCAGACCATTTTGATAAGGCATTACCGCAGATTTTTTGCCGTTTGGATACCAGTTCACCCATTCGCCATGCGGTTTGCCGTTGCGATAGCTGCCAACCATCTTTTTCTGACCGTTGAAATGCCACAGGGTCAGCGTACCATTATCCAACGCCGGCACAAAAACCTTAATCTGACTGGCAGGTACTTCATAAGGATCAGAATATTTTTTCATCGATGGATAGTAAAAATCCTGCACCTGCGCCTTGCCTGCCTCAATCTTGTATTGGCGGACATAAGCAACCGAAGGCATGGTCGCCGTCAGTTTACCGTTTTGATTGAAATAAACGGTATGTTGCTGGGCAAAGGCGGCAACGGGCATACTGAACAAAGCAGCAGCCAACAGGCCTGATTTTAAATAATTATTCATAATATGGAGTTTGGCAGTATATGTTCTACAAAAAGTCAGTAATAAAAATTCACTGACGTTAGAAACTATGATGAATATTATAAGCCATAGTTTCAAAGCCTGCTTGGATTTCATATTCGGCATACCATAGACATTTGTATTTTCTTAAAATATTAAAATTTTTATAAAACAAAGGCCGTCTGAAACTTTTTCAGACGGCCTTTGTTTTATTTATATCAAAATAAACTATTCTTCACCCAGTAATTGCTCGCGGGTCAACAGGAATACAAACCCATCGCCACCGCTGGTTTCCAACCAAGTAAACGGTAATTCGGGATAAGCCGCTTCCAATACCTCACGGTTGTGACCGATTTCAACCAGCAATACACCTTTCGGATTCAAATATTTCGCCGCTTGCAGGATAATTTGACGTGTAGCATCCAAACCATCTTCGCCACTGCCCAAAGCCAATTCCGGCTCATGCAGGTATTCATCAGGCAACGCCTCCACAGATTCCGCGTCGACATAAGGCGGATTGGAAACGATTAAGTCATAGGTTTCATCCAATCCTTCAAACAAATCGGTATGCACCAAGCTGATGCGGTCTTCCAAACCATAATCTTCAATATTGATCGCGGCTACTTCCAGCGCATCCAAGCTTAAATCAACGGCATCGATTTGTGCGTCGGGATAGTGATGCGCCATTTGAATGGCCAAACAGCCGCTACCGGTACACAAATCCAAAGCACGATGCACCAATTCATCGTGTTCAATCCAAGGACGGATACCGTCGCCAAGCAATTCGTAAATAAAAGAACGAGGCACAATAACGCGCTCATCAACATAAAAATCAAACTCGCCCTGCCATGCCTGATGCGTCAGATACGCGGCAGGAATATGCTCAACCGCACGGCGTTCGATAATCGACAACACTTCCTCCTTCTCACTTTGCAATAATTTGGCATCCAAATAAGGCTCCAACGTATCCAAAGGCAGGTTCAAAGTGTGCAAAATCAGATAGGCTGCCTCGTCATGGGCATTATCACTTCCGTGTCCGAAAAACAGTCCGGCATCATTAAAACGGCTGACGGCGAAACGCAATAAATCGCGAACAGTGGTCAGCTCTTGAGCAGCTTGGTTGAACATAATGTTTTGTCTTGTCAATTTAAGAATGTTGAAATTATAACAGAAAGGCCGTCTGAAAACTTTTCAGACGGCCTTCGATTTAATTCAGCTTAAGATTATTTATCGCGGCTGAATACGATTTTAGTAGCTTGGATAGCAACGCAGACAGCACCACCGATGAAGATCAAGTCAGCAGCGGTACGAACCCAACGCAGGGTATCCAGGATTTCCATTTGCAGGAACTCTTCGCTACGTGCATACCACAGACCATGAGTGATAGAAGCGTAAGCTTGAATCACGCCAACCGGCAACAGGCTGATGGCAATCATACCCACCAGACCGCCGTTTAGCAGCCAGAAGCCCCAAGTCATCAGTTTGTCGTCAAATTGAACATTAGGTTTCAAGTAGCGTGCAACCAGCAATACGAAGCCCAGAGCCAAGAAACCATACACACCGAACAGAGCCGCGTGAGCGTGAACTGCAGTAGTGTTCAGACCTTGGATGTAGAACAGGGAAATCGGCGGGTTAATCAGGAAGCCGAATACGCCGGCACCGATCATGTTCCAGAAGGCAACTGCTACGAAGCACATCAGAGGCCAACGCAGACGTTTCGCCCAGTCGGACAAGTGTTGGTAAGACCAGTGTTCGTAAGCTTCACGACCCAGCAGAACCAAAGGTACCACTTCCAATGCGGAGAAACATGCACCGATTGCCATAGAAGCAGAGGTAGAGCCGGAGAAGTACAAGTGGTGCAATGTACCTGGGATACCGCCCAACATGAAGATGGCGGCAGCTGCCAGAGTAGAAGCAGTAGCAGTACTACGGCGAACAAAGCCCATGTTGTAGAAGATAAATGCGAAGGCAGCAGTAGCGAACACTTCGAAGAAGCCTTCTACCCACAGGTGAACCACCCACCAACGCCAGTATTCCATCACGGCGATTGGAGATTTTTCACCGTAGAACAGGCCAGGAGCGTAGAACACACCCACACCGACCATAGAAGCTACGAAGATAGCCAACAGGTTTTTGTCTGTACCTTTTTCTTTAAAGGCAGAGCCGGTGCAACGCAACATCAGGAACAGCCACAACAGCAAGCCGACCATCAGCAGAAGTTGCCAGAAACGACCCAAATCCAAGTATTCGTAACCTTGGTGACCGAACCAGAAGTTCAGCTCAGGTGGAATGATGTGAGTCAAAGCAAAGAAGTTACCTGCGTAAGAACCGCCGACTACGATGAACAGGGCGATGTACAGGAAGTTTACACCGGCACGTTGGAATTTAGGATCTTTACCGCCGTTCACAATCGGAGCCAAGAACAGACCTGCTGTCAGGAAGCCGGTTGCAATCCAGAAAATAGCGGATTGGATGTGCCAAGTACGGGTCAGCGCATATGGGAACCAGTCGGCCATTTCAAAGCCCAGTGCGGTATCGATACCGTAGAAGCCTTGACCTTCGACAGTATAGTGAGCGGTCAAACCACCCAACAGTACTTGTACGACAAACAGCGCAACAGTCAGGAATACATATTTGCCCAACGCTTTTTGAGAAGGAGTCAGTTGTACTTTAGAGATAGGATCTTCAGTAGGTACTTCAACCTCTTCATGTTTGGTCAAGAAAGAGTAACCCCACATCAGCAAGCCGATACCCATCAGCAACAATACCACGCTGGTAAAAGACCACATGTAGTTTTCAGTAGTCGGTACGTTGTTGATCAAAGGCTCGTGCGGCCAGTTGTTGGTGTAAGTGAAGTTCTCGTTAGGACGGTTGGTCGAAGCAGACCAAGAAGTCCAGAAGAAGAAGTTGAACAGTTTTTCACGCGCTTCTTGGCTTGGCAATGTGTTGTTTTTCATTGCAAAGTGTTCGCGAGTGGTTTGGAACTTAGGATCGTCGCTGTACACACCGTGGTAGTAAGGCAGGATGCTTTCAATCGCTTTCACGCGGGTTTCGCTGACAACGACAGAGCCATCTTCCTTAACACGGCTTTGGTTGCGGTATTCGTCAGCCAAACGTGTTTTCAGAACGGCTTGTTCTTCAGGAGAAACTTCGTCAAATTTTTTGCCGTAAGTTTCTTGCGCAGTCAGATCCAACCATGCAATCAGCTCGCGGTGCAGCCAGTCGGCAGTCCAGTCCGGAGCTTGGTATGCACCGTGACCCAATACAGAGCCGACTTCCATACCGCCGGTAGTTTGCCATGCAGATTGACCTGCCAAAATATCGTCTTTGGTCATCAGGACTTTACCGGATGCAGAAACGACTTGTTCAGGGTATGGCGGAGCCTTTTTATAGACTTCGCTACCCATATAACCAAGAATGGTAAAGCATACTGCCAGCACGGCAAACAGCAAGTACCAAAGCTTCTTGTACTGTCCCATTTTAAGTACTCCTTAATTTTGGTAAAAAGTGGTTGGGTGGTATTAAATTCATCAAATATGAATGTTAAAGATTGTATCACGATTTAATAAGTAAAGAAATATTTTGTCAATAATATTCCTTTAAAACCATTAACTTATATGATATTGATTCCTATTTGCCTATAAAAATCCTCCTTTATCGTATTTTGTGTTAAGTTTTCGCTAACATTTTCACACAAAAATAAACTTTTCGATGTATTTTTTTATACTTCTAAAGGAGTATTTAGGGATTAAAAGATTCATATTCCCTGAACAATTTGATTTACATCAAAATATGACCAAACAAGCGCCTACATAATCATACAAAATTTCAAACCATCCTATCAGGATCTTACTTTTCTTACTATAAGGAAACTTTAAACATGAAACGCCAAACCTTAGCCGCACTTATCGCTTCTGTATTTGCACTGGCCGCATGCGGCGAGCAAGCTGCTAAACCTGCTGAAACTCCAGCTGCTACCGCTTCTGCTGAAGCTCCTGCTGCTTCCGACTCACAAGCTGCTGCCGAGACTCCTTCTTCAGAACTGCCTGTAATCGATGCTATCATGACTCACGCTCCGGAAGTTCCACCTCCAACTGATCGCGATCATCCGGCTAAAGTACGCGTTAAAATGGAAACCGTTGAAAAAACCATGACCATGGAAGACGGTGTTGAGTACCACTACTGGACATTCAACGGCGACGTTCCAGGTCAAATGATCCGTGTACGCGAAGGCGATACTGTTGAAGTTGAATTCTCTAACAATCCTTCTTCTACCGTTCCTCATAACGTTGACTTCCACGCTGCAACCGGTCAAGGCGGTGGTGCAGAAGCTAGCTTTACTGCTCCTGGCCATACTTCTACCTTCAGCTTCAAAGCACTGCAAGCTGGTTTGTACATCTACCACTGTGCCGTTGCTCCTGTAGGTATGCACATCGCCAACGGTATGTACGGTTTGATCTTGGTTGAACCTAAAGAAGGCCTGCCTAAAGTGGACAAAGAGTTCTACATCGTACAAGGTGACTTCTATACTAAAGGTAAAAAAGGTGCTCAAGGCCTGCAACCTTTCGATATGGATAAAGCGATTGCTGAACAACCTGAATACGTTGTATTCAACGGTCACGTAGGCTCTATCGCCGGCGACAACGCTCTGAAAGCTAAAGCTGGTGAAACCGTTCGTATGTACGTTGGTAACGGTGGTCCTAACTTGGTATCTTCTTTCCACGTTATCGGCGAAATCTTCGACAAAGTATATGTTGAAGGTGGTAAACTGATTAACGAAAACGTACAAAGCACAGTTATTCCTGCCGGTGGTGCCGTTATCGTTGAATTCAAAGCCGACATCCCGGGCAGCTATACTTTGGTTGACCACTCTATCTTCCGTGCATTCAACAAAGGTGCTTTGGGTCAATTGAAAGTTGAGGGTGATGAAAACCCTGAAATCATGACCAAAAAACTGAGCGACACCGCTTACCAACCTGCCGGTGCTGCCGCTTCTGCTCCAGCAGCTGCGTCTGGTGCTTCTGAAGCCGCTAAATAATCTCTCGGTTTAATACGCCAAGCCACTGCTGCCCTACTCTTTAGAGCCGCAGTGGCTTCCATCACGATTAATCTTCCTGTTCAATCAGACAGATTGATTTTTCAGACGGCCTTGTTATGATTAGGCTATCTGAAAAATAAATTTCCTGTTTCAATCGATAATAAGGGCGTACCATGAAACTCATACGACTCCTCCTCTTAGGCAGTGCCTTAATCTGCGGCAATACATTTGCTGCCGAAATGGTAAAAATCGAAGGAGGCAGCTACCGTCCTCTCTATCTCAAAAAAGAAACTTCCCTTATTAAAGTCAAACCCTTCCAGCTTGACAAATATCCGGTGACTAATGCTGAGTTTGCCGAATTTGTGAACACACATCCGCAATGGCAAAAAGGCAAAATCAATTCCAAACATGCTGAAAAAGCTTACCTGAAACATTGGGTAAAAAACGGCAGCAACAGTTTTGCGCCTAAAGCCAGCGAACTCAAACATCCGGTAACCAATGTTTCATGGTTTGCCGCCAATGCCTACTGCGTTTCCAAAGGCAAACGTCTGCCGACTATTGACGAATGGGAGTTTGCAGGCTTGGCTTCTGCCACTCAAAAAGACGGCTCTGCCGAGCCTGGCTATAACCGCACCATCTTGGATTGGTATGCAGACGGCGGCCGCAACGGCCTGCGCGACATCGGTAAAAGCAAACCCAACTACTGGGGTGTATATGATATGCATGGCCTGATTTGGGAATGGACTGAAGACTTCAACAGCAGCCAACTCTCTGCCGGCTCGTCCAACACACAAATGTTCTGTAGCGGCGCATCCGTGGGCTCGAGCGACCCGTCCAACTATGCGGCATTCTTACGCTACGGCATCCGTACCAGCCTGCAGTCCAAATATGTTTTAAATAACTTGGGCTTCCGCTGTGCGAGCAAATAAAGTTTAGTTTTTATCACCAAAGCAGCTTTGGCGGTACTGAAAGGTATCGCCGCTTTTTTTGGCCGTCTGAAAAGATATGGCGCACAAAGACAAATTGTGGCATAATCCGCCCGTCTTTATAAAAAGGCACTTAGGAGTTTGCTTAGGTCGTTCGGCTTGGCAAACTTGTCCGAACCTGAAAAGGTTCTTTTATTTTCGGAGTTATCCATCATGGCATTGACCGTAGAACAAAAAGCACAAATTGTTAAAGATTTCCAACGCAAAGAAGGCGATACCGGTTCTTCTGAAGTACAAGTCGCTCTGTTGACTTTCCGCATCAACGACCTGACTCCTCACTTCAAAGCCAACCCTAAAGACCACCACAGCCGTCGCGGCCTGTTGAAAATGGTTAGCCAACGTCGTCGCCTGTTGTCTTACCTGCGTCGTACTCAGCCTGATACTTACCGTACACTGATTACCCGCCTGGGTCTGCGTAAATAATTTATGCTTAAAATCAACACCGCCTTTGGGCGGTGTTTTTATTCATATACCCATGCCGTCTGAAACACAGGCCCACGCTCTGTGTTATACTTCCACACGCTTAAGCAGCAAGGCTTAAACTCCCAATCACTCCTTAAAGCTCCCATCAAAGCGAGAATCTGAATTGTCTGTTCATTCCATGTTGCACTCAGGAAAATTTTGGCTGAAAACCCTGGTTTTCAGCATTACCGCGCTTTTATGCCTCGCGGCGGTATTGAGTGCCTTAATGTTCCGCATATTCAATACAGAAAACATCGACGCGTTCATACAAAAAAACTTTTCCGCCCATGGCTGCCAAGTTAAATACAATGCCAATATCAGCAGAAAATGGCTGCCGCGCCCTACGCTTATTTTAAAAGACCTCAGCCTTTCATCTTCCGAGCCTGATACGCCGACACTGAACATTGCCGAATCCAAAATGGGCTTTGGCTGGAGCAGCCTATGGTCAGACACCCCCATTCTTGAAAAATGGATTCTTTCCAATCCATCCCTGACACTGGGTCCAAAAAACCACCTGCCTGCCTGCCTGCAACAAAACCATGCATCAAAAGAAAGCTTCCAGCTCAACCGCATCATCATCAATAGCGGCAGCATCCGCTATCACAATAAAGAGCAGGATATTGCCTTAAACAATCTGCAATTTTCCCTGCGCAGAGCCGATTCAGACGGCCGTCCATTCGATATCAGCGGCACACTGCAAAACATCGGCAACCCCATCAGTTGGCAAGGCGTCGGTCATCTTGTACAAGATGATGCCGGCTGGAGCGTTCCAACCCTCAAATTGAACCTGCAAACCGTATTGCTCAAAAACAAGCTGGATGCCCAAATCGCAGGCAGCCTTAATTGGCAAAACCAAACTGCCCTTTTGCGCGACTTCAATCTGCAAGCCGAAAGCGACTATCAAAACTTGCATATCAACGCACGTTCTCCCCTCTTGCAATTTAAAAATGGCTATTTGCACCTCAACACACTCAACGGCGCATTGACCGCCGGCAGTGAAAACAACCAATGGGACGGTTCATTCAAACTGGACAAAGCCAACCTCTACGCAACCGTTTTGACCGCCGCCAATTTTGAACTCAAAGGCAGCCATAAAAACGACCGTCTCCAAACCAACTTTACCTTTTCCAGCCCTTTGGTTTGGCAAAAAGGCAAAGGCATTGATGCGCCAAAACTGCACCTCAGCACCCTGCAAGACACCATCAACCGCCTCCCCCGCCCCCGATTCATCAGCACCCTTGAAGGACAGGCCAATTTCAGCCTCAATACATGGGAAGGCCGTCTGAAAGGCGCATTTGACAGACAAGCCCTCGCCTTGGTCTTTAAATACCAACGCGATGCCCAGCCGCGCCCGCACCTTGACGCCGGTATCGCTTTACAAAAACTGAATCTGACCCCTTACTTAGAAGACCTGAAAAACCAGCCGTCGCTCAGTCTTCCTTCCCTGCTGGTCAAATCCTGGTTGCCCGACATTGAGGTCAACCTCCAAATCGGCAGCATTCAAACTGCCGGCCTGCAATTAGAAAACGTCGAATCCCTGCTTACCGCCGATAAAGAACATATTGCCCTGCACCGTTTCAAAGCCGGGCTTTATGGCGGTAAAACCGAGGGCGGCCTGAGCATTGCGGCGACCCAACCTGCTTCCTACCACCTTCAGCAAAACGCAAAAGGCATACAAATTCAACCTCTGCTGCAAGACCTGTTCGGTTTCCACAGCTTCAGCGGCAGCGGCGACGCCGTTATCGACATTAAAACCACCGGCAACGACCGCGCCCAAATGATACAAGCCCTAAACGGCAGCCTGCTCCTCGATATTACCAACGGCGCATGGCACGGTATCGATATGGACAGCATTCTGAAAAACGGCATCTCTTCGGAAAAAATCGACAACAGCAACCTCAAAACCCCTTTCCATCATTTCACCCTCAATAGCGAAATTGAAAAAGGCATCAGCCATCATATCAACACCGAACTGTTTTCCGACAGCCTGCACGTTGTCAGCAGCGGCTATACCGATTTGAATACCCAAAAGCTATCGGAAAACCTGCTTATCAGCAATGTACTGCAGCCTAAAAACAAACCGATTCCCCTAAAAATCGGCGGAACCGTACAAAACCCATCCATTACCCTTGATTACAGCCGCTTGACCAATGGCATGAACACACCAGCAGAAAAACAAAAAGCCCTGCAAGAAACCATACAAGAACAATGGAAGTGGCTCAAACCACGCTAGGTTTTCAAATCAAAGGCCGTCTGAAACCCAAAAAGTTTCAGACGGCCTTTTAACAGATACATCGTCAGAATAAGATGTTTACTTAGGAATGACCATATACACAATCAGTGCAACAATGATGGCAAACCATATAGCCAACATTATCAAGCCTTTTTTAGAGAATTTTCTTTTTCTCCAATCGAGCCTCAATATTTCTATCGTACCCTCCAACATAGACCTAATTATTTCCATCAATATTTGAATTAGAAATTCCAATAAATCCGACATCTACAAACCCAAACGCTCCCAAATCTCATCGATTTTGGCCGTAACGGCAGGGTCTTTTTTGATCACACGCCCCCATTCGCGGTCGGTTTCACCCGGCCATTTGTTAGTCGCATCCAAACCCATTTTGCCGCCGAGTCCGCTGACGGGGCTGGCGAAGTCGAGGTAGTCGATGGGTGTGTTTTCCATCAAAACGGTATCGCGCACGGGATCCATGCGCGTGGTGACCGCCCAGATGACTTCTTTCCAGTCGCGCACGTCCACATCGTCATCGACCACGATGATGAATTTGGTGTACATAAACTGGCGCAGAAACGACCAGCAACCCATCATCACGCGCTTGGCGTGTCCGGCGTACTGTTTTTTCATGCTGACCACCGCCATGCGGTAGGAGCAGCCTTCGGGCGGCAGGTAGAAATCGGTGATTTCGGGGAACTGCTTTTTCAAAAGCGGTACGAACACTTCGTTCAACGCCACGCCCAAAACGGCAGGCTCATCGGGTGGTTTGCCTGTGTAGGTGGAATGGTAAATCGGGTTTTCGCGCATGGTAATGCGTTCGACCGTAAACACAGGGAAATGATCCTGCTCGTTGTAATAGCCGGTGTGGTCGCCGTATGGGCCTTCCAACGCGGTTTCGTTGGGATGAATCACGCCTTCCAGCACGATTTCTGCACGGGCAGGCACTTGCAAATCGTTGCCGATACATTTCACCAGCTCCGTCCGCGAACCGCGCAGCAGTCCGGCAAATTGGTATTCGCTCAAGGTATCTGGAACAGGCGTTACCGCGCCCAAAATGGTAGCAGGGTCGCAACCGAGCACGACGGCGACAGGATACGGCGTATCGGGATTGAGTTTGCGGAATTCCTGATAATCCAACGCGCCGCCGCGATGCGACAGCCAGCGCATAATCAGCTTGTTTTTGCCGATTAATTGTTGGCGGTAAATGCCGAGATTTTGGCGTTTTTTGTGCGGACCGCGTGTGACAGTCAAGCCCCACGTTACCAGCGGCGCAACGTCTTCCGGCCAGCAATGCTGAATCGGAAGTTTATACAAATCAACGTCTTCACCTTCCCACACGATTTCCTGACACGGCGCATTTTTCACCACGTTCGGCGCCATGCTCCAAATGTCTTTCAGCAACGGCAGTTTGGAAAACGCGTCTTTAATGCCTTTGGGCGGTTCGGGTTCTTTCAGATACGCCAGCGTCTGCCCGATTTCGCGCAACTTGGACACACTGTCCGCACCCATGCCCAGCGCCACGCGTTCGGGCGTGCCGAACAGATTCGCTAAGACAGGATAATCATAACGCGTACCATCAGGCTTAATCGGGTTTTCAAACAGCAACGCCGGCCCTTCGGCACGCAACACGCGGTCGGCGATTTCGGTCATTTCCAAATGCGGCGACACCGGATGCTGAATGCGCTTGAGTTTGCCATCAGCTTCCAATCCGGCGATAAATTCTCGCAGATCTCTGTATTTCATGATTTCATTTTCCTGAACAGGCCGTCTGAAAACAGACTGCCATTTCGGGTTTGAAAGATAAACCAGCGGCTATTGTACCTGCCAAATCCGTCCATATCCCAACTTTCCACGCCCGAATTTCTAGATTTTTTGCAAACTACCGTCAAATTTAAACAATATCTGCTTGTGATTGCTTTCAGACGGCCTTATCTTTGGTAAAATTCCAACTTAATCCAGTCATCAATCAATATTTATCGTGGGACGGCGGCCATGTTTGCAATTTTAGAATCTTTTTTCGTTGAATACGGCTATGCGGCCGTGTTTTTCGTTTTGGTTATTTGCGGCTTCGGTGTGCCGATTCCTGAAGATTTGACGTTGGTAACCGGCGGTGTGATTTCCGGCCTGGGTTATACCAACTCGCATATTATGTTTGCCGTCGGCATGCTCGGCGTATTGGTAGGCGACGGCTTTATGTTTGCGGCCGGCCGGATTTGGGGACAAAAAATCCTTAAATTCAAACCGATTGCGCGCGTGATGACACCCAAACGCTATGCCCAAGTGCAGGAAAAATTCGACAAATACGGCAACTGGGTTTTATTCGTCGCCCGTTTCCTGCCCGGCCTGCGTACCGCTGTTTTCGTGACTGCAGGCATCAGCCGCAAGGTTTCCTACCTGCGCTTTATCCTGATGGACGGCTTGGCCGCGCTGATTTCCGTTCCGGTTTGGATTTATCTGGGCGAATACGGAGCACGCAATACCGACTGGCTGATGAAAAAAATGCACAGCCTGCAATCCGGTATCTTTGCGGTACTGGGCATCGGCGCAGTCATTGTCGGCTGGATTTGGTGGAGAAAACACCGCCGCCATACCTTCTTCCGTGAAAAACTGCACGAAAAACGCGCTGCAAAAGCCAAGAAACAAACCAATCAATAAACCATTCCAGGCCGTCTGAAACACTTCCCCGCTTTCAGACGGCCTCAATCATTCATCAGAAACACCATGAAACAAAAAATCTTCGTCCTCTACACCGGCGGCACC
>NZ_JBQCWB010000009.1:0-52886 GCF_051957775.1 Neisseria sp. P0016.S008 | reverse complement strand
ATTAGATTATTAATTAATAATATTTATTCTAAATCGGTTTCATAGTTCCAATAGTGAAAATCTTTCTGTATAGTTTGATTCATAGCTTGAAACAAACTATATTTAAATATCGATATTGAAAATTTATTATATTTTGTATAGAAGCATTCCATCCTGGAAACCATCTCATCAACCTATAACAACTTCACAAAGGAAATCACTATGTCTATCTCTAAATGCCCAGTCACCCATCTGACCATGAACAACGGCGCGCCCGTTGCCGACAATCAAAACAGCCTGACCGCAGGCCCACGCGGCCCTCTGCTGGCGCAGGATTTGTGGCTGAATGAAAAACTCGCCGACTTCGTGCGCGAAGTCATCCCCGAACGCCGTATGCACGCCAAAGGTTCGGGCGCGTTCGGTACGTTCACCGTGACACACGACATCACAAAATACACCCGCGCCAAAATCTTCAGCGAAGTCGGTAAGAAAACCGAGATGTTCGCCCGTTTCACCACCGTGGCAGGCGAACGCGGCGCAGCCGATGCGGAACGCGACATCCGTGGCTTTGCGTTGAAGTTTTATACCGAAGAAGGCAACTGGGATATGGTCGGCAACAACACGCCCGTGTTCTTCCTGCGCGACCCGCGTAAATTCCCCGACCTGAACAAAGCCGTCAAACGCGACCCGCGCACCAATATGCGTTCTGCCACAAACAACTGGGACTTCTGGACGCTGCTGCCCGAAGCCCTGCACCAAGTTACCATCGTCATGAGCGACCGCGGTATCCCAGCCAGCTACCGCCATATGCACGGCTTCGGTTCGCATACTTATAGCTTCTGGAACAAAGCAGGCGAACGTTTCTGGGTGAAATTCCACTTCCGTAGCCAGCAAGGCATCAAAAACCTGACCAACGAAGAAGCCACGAAAATCATCGGAGACGACCGCGAAAGCCATCAGCGCGACCTGTACGAAGCCATCGAGCGCGGCGAGTTTCCGAAATGGACGATGTACATTCAAGTCATGCCTGAAGCTGATGCGGAAAAAGTACCTTATCATCCGTTTGACTTGACCAAAGTTTGGCCGAAAAAAGACTATCCGCTGATTGAAGTGGGCGAATTCGAGTTGAACCGCAATCCCGAAAACTTCTTCGCCGATGTGGAACAATCCGCCTTCGCACCGAGCAACCTTGTTCCCGGTATCGGCGCCAGCCCGGACAAAATGCTGCAAGCCCGTTTATTCAACTATGCCGACGCGCAACGCTACCGTTTAGGCGTGAACTTACACCAAATCCCCGTCAACCGCCCACGTTGTCCTGTTCACAGCAACCAGCGCGACGGACAAGGCCGTGCCGACGGCAACTACGGCAGTCTGCCGCACTACGAACCCAACAGCTTCGGCCAATGGCAGCAACAGCCCGACTTCGCCGAACCGCCTTTGAAAATCAACGGCGACGCGGCGCACTGGGACTACCGCCAAGACGATGACGACTATTTCAGCCAACCGCGCGCCTTGTTCAACCTGATGAACGACGCGCAGAAACAAGCTTTGTTCGGCAATACCGCCGCAGCCATGGGCGACGCCCCCGACTTCATCAAATACCGCCACATCCGCAACTGCCACCGTTGCGACCCGGCATACGGCGAAGGCGTAGCCAAAGCCCTTGGACTGACTGTCGAAGATGCCCAAGCGGCACGAGCCAACGACCCGGCTTTAGGTCAACCTGGTTTACTGTAAGGAGGCATTATGTGGATAGAAATTGAAGAAATCTTGTCTCAAGCTGTCCGATACAGCCGTTCAAGCAAAAAGTAACGGTTTAGATCATTAAGCAGGCCGTCTGAAACACAAAATAAAGTTTCAGACGGCCTTTTTTAATGATGAAGTTTATTTGATGGCTTCTGATTCAATGGAACTGGCAACCCTTATTTCTCTGTAAATCATGGCATGCCCTCACCATCTCACGCTTCTACTGGCAAATAAAAAACCGCACGGCTGATTACCGTGCGGTTTTGCTTTTTATCTGAAGGTTTCAGACGGCCTTACATCATGCCGCCCATACCACCCATGCCGCCCATATCAGGCATAGCAGGTTTTTCTTCAGGGATTTCAGCGATCATGCAGTCTGTGGTCAACATCAGGCCGGCAATAGATGCGGCGTGTTGCAGCGCAGAACGGGTTACTTTGGCAGGGTCGAGTACGCCCATTTCAATCATATCGCCGTATTCGCCGGAACCTGCGTTGTAACCGTAGTTGCCTTTGCCTTCCAACACTTTGTTCACAACCACGCTAGGTTCGCCGCCTGCGTTGGCAACGATTTGGCGCAGCGGAGACTCAACGGCGCGCAAGACGATTTGTACGCCTGCGTCTTGGTCGGCATTGCCGGTATGCAGGTTTTCCAAAGCGGCACGGGCACGCAACAGGGCTACGCCGCCGCCGGCAACCACGCCTTCTTCAACGGCTGCGCGGGTAGCGTGCAGCGCGTCTTCCACGCGGTCTTTTTTCTCTTTCATTTCCACTTCGGTAGCGGCACCGACTTTGATCACTGCCACACCGCCAGCCAATTTAGCCACGCGCTCTTGCAGTTTTTCTTTGTCGTATTCGCTGGTTGCGGTTTCGATTTGTTGGCGGATTTCGGCAACACGCGCTTCGATTTGGGCTGCGTCGCCGAAGCCGTCGATGATGGTAGTGTTTTCTTTACCGATTTCGATGCGTTTGGCTTGACCCAAGTCGTCCAAAGTCGCTTTTTCCAGAGACAGGCCGACTTCTTCGGAAATCACCACGCCGCCGGTCAGGATGGCGATGTCTTGCAACATGGCTTTGCGGCGGTCGCCGAAGCCAGGGGCTTTAACGGCAACGGTTTTCAGGATGCCGCGGATGTTGTTCACGACCAAGGTCGCCAAGGCTTCGCCTTCTACGTCTTCAGCGATAATCAAGAGCGGACGGCTGGCTTTAGCCACTTGTTCCAAAACAGGCAGCAAGTCGCGGATGTTGCTGATTTTTTTGTCGAACAACAATACAAACGGATTGTCCAAAGCAGCAATTTGTTTTTCAGCGTCGTTGATGAAGTAAGGAGACAGGTAGCCGCGGTCGAATTGCATACCTTCAACCACGTCCAGCTCGTTTTCTAAAGATTTGCCGTCTTCAACGGTAATCACGCCTTCTTTGCCGACTTTTTCCATCGCTTCGGCGATAATCGCACCGACTTGTTCGTCAGAGTTGGCGGAAATAGAGCCGACTTGGGCGATTTCTTTAGAAGTGTCGCAAGGTTTGGCAATGTTTTTCAGCTCGTCAACCAAAGCGGCAACGGCTTTATCGATACCGCGTTTCAGGTCGGTCGGGTTCATGCCGGCGGTAACGTATTTCATGCCTTCGGCAACGATGGATTGCGCCAATACGGTTGCAGTAGTGGTACCGTCACCGGCCACGTCGTTGGTTTTAGACGCAACTTCTTTCACCATTTGCGCACCCATGTTTTCGAATTTGTCTTTCAATTCGATTTCTTTTGCAACAGACACACCGTCTTTAGTGATGTGCGGGCCACCGAAAGCGCGGTCGAGTACCACGTTGCGGCCTTTAGGGCCCAGAGTTACGCGTACGGCGTTTGCCAATACATTAACGCCGTTTACCATTTTTTGGCGAACTTCATTGCCGAATTGTACGTCTTTTGCTGCCATTTAAATTCTCCAAATCAATATTAAAAATCTGTTCGAGGCCGTCTGAAAACTTCATGTTTGATTCAGACGGCTTTTGGTTCTGAAACTTAATTCAACAATTATTCAACGATACCGAAGATGTCTTCTTCACGCATTACCAACAGCTCTTCGCCGTCGGCTTTTACAGTTTGGCCGCTGTATTTGCCGAAGATCACTTTGTCGCCGACTTTAACATCCAGCGGACGGCGCTCGCCGTCTTTACCGATTTTGCCCGCACCCACGGCGATTACTTCGCCCATGTCGGGTTTTTCAGCAGCCGCACCTGGCAAAACGATACCTGATGCAGTTTTTTCTTCAGCTTCTAAGCGTTTGACGACTACGCGGTCGTGTAAAGGGCGGATGGTCATGTCTTAATGCTCCGATAAATAAATAGATTGAAAACAATTGTCTGTCGGACATGACAGACACGGTTTGCTTGGAAATAGCGACACGCTTATGGAAAGCCTGCCTTAATGGCGGGTAGATTTGGGTTGTTTGCGACAAATTCAAGGGAAAAAGTAAAAATTTCTATGCAGTCTTTCCAAATATTTTCATACGCAAAAATGCCCGATCACATATTTTTCAGACAGCCTGATATACCAACTGCAAAGTTCGTTTAAAAACAAGCTACTTTCTTTACAAATTCAATACAACTCTTTACAACCGTTTCTTTTATATGCATTATTATAAATGATGATTATTATTAATTGCATATTTTAAAGATAATTTCTCTTTATTTGCTTTTATTTTTTTATTACTGTCATTTTATTAAGGACATTTCTCAATGAATACGCCCCTGTTCCGACTGAGCCTGCTGTCACTGACACTGGCAGCCGGTTTTGCACACGCAGAAAATGAAGCCAAAGACAATGTTGTGCTTGATACCGTTACCGTTAAAGGTCAGGCCACAAGCGCCACACATCGTGTAACGACAAAACGTATGGAAGAAACGACTTCCACTGATTTAAAAGACGTATTGTTCAACGAACCCTCTATCAGTTTCGGCGGCGGCAACGGTCAGTCGCAGTGGGTAACCATCCGCGGCATGGGTCAAGACCAAATAGACTATAAAGTTGACGATACCTACACCGACAGCCAGATTTTCCACCACAACGGCCGCTTTATGCTTGACCCCGCATTGGTAAAAGTCGTTGCCGTGCAAAAAGGTACGGGTTCGGCCTCAGCAGGCATCGGCGCAACCAGCGGCGCGATTGTTGCCGAAACGGTTGAAGCCAAAGATTTGCTGAGAGAAGGTCAAAACGTCGGTTTCAAAGTCAATGCCGGTATCAGCAGCAATAAAGGCTATTCGCGCGGCGCAAGCGTTTATGGTCAGGCAGGCGGTTTTGATGCTTTGGTTTCAGGCAATTTCGTACGCGACAAAGAATACACGGCAGGCAAAGGCTACCGTAATCTGCTTGGAAGCGATAAGGTTTTAAACAGTGGATTGGGTTCACGCGGCTTGTTGGGCAAAATCGGCTATCGTTTCAACGAAGACAACCGTATTGAATTAAGCCACCGCCAAGAGAAACAATATGGGGAACGCGCCCTGCGCGAAGAGTTCGATTTCTCGCAAGTCTTCCAAACCGACCGCCGTACGGGTCAATACGTTTTGGATGCCAACGGCAACCGTATTCCGAATACCGCTAACAACTCGCCGCGTTACCGCACGCTGACCCAAGACACCACCAACTTGGAATTCAAAGGCGGAAACTTGGGCTTTATCGACAAAATCAAAGCCAATGTTTACCGTTTGAACACCAAACGTGACGAAGTCCCCAATCCAAATTATGAATTAGACGGCGAAGTACGGACATACGGAGCCAATCTGAATCTCGACAGCCGTCTATTTGACCGCCATACCTTAAAATACGGAGTAAACTGGCGCACTCAAAAAAGCAGCTCAAACGGAGAAAACAACGAGAAGAAAAGCGATGCCGGCGTATATGTAGAAGGCATTTGGGATTTCTCTCCGGTTACGCTGACCACAGGTTTGCGCTATGACCGCTGGAAAATGAAAACCAGCAGTAATACAGAAAATTCAGACGGCAACCTCAATCCAAGCATCGGGTTGGTTTATGACATTACCCCTGATTTTTCCATCAACACCAGCCTGAACTATGCAACCCGCAGCCCTCGCCTGTACGAAGCGGCTTTAATGAGTTCCAGATCAATTATCTCATCTCCTGATTTGAAAGCGGAACGCTCGCGAAATGCAGAAATCGGCTTCAACTATCACTGGAATTCCGCCCTGACATTGTCCGGCAGCTATTTCCATCAACAAATCAAAGATGTACAAGCTATCCGCCAAGCAGGGCAAAACTATGTTTGGTTTAACGGCGGCAAGCTGAAAAACAGAGGTTACGAACTGAACGCCGCCTACCGCTGGAAAGGTCTGACCGCACGTGCAGGCGTAGCTTACAGCAGACCGAAGCTGAACGGCGATACTGCCGACATCGTGACAACCGCCATCCCTATGGGACGCACATGGACAACAGGTCTGTCTTACCAATTCGACAATCCGAATCTGGAAATCGGCTGGCGCGGACGTTATGTCCAAAATGCAGGCTATGCACCGACCTCGCGCGGCTCTGATGTGGCTCTGAATGTCGTCCGCGCAGGCTACGGCGTCAACGATATCTTCGCCAACTGGAAACCGACAGGCAAAGACGACTTGAACGTCAACTTCTCCGTCAACAATGTCTTTGATAAAAACTACAAGCCGCACAGCCAGCGCGCAGGTGCCAATTCTCTGCCTGAACCAGGCCGCGATGTCCGCTTGAGCGTAAACTACCGCTTCTAAGCAATCAGCTTGAAAAGGCCGTCTGAAAACAAAAGTTTTCAGACGGCGTCTAGCTTTATAGCCCGATACAAGTTATCATTTCGATTTACTTTATTTCCGACCACGGAGAGACTCTATGTTACGTTTGACTGCTTTAGCCGTATGCTGCGCCCTCGCTTTGGGTGCGTGTTCACCGAAAGATTCTGCTTCCAATCAGGCGCAAACTGCTTCCGCTTCTGCCGCCCAAACCGAAGGTGCAAGCCTGACGGTGAAAACCGCGCGCGGCGATGCGAAAGTGCCGCAAAATCCAGAGCGTATCGCCGTTTACGATTTGGGCATGCTCGATACTTTAAACAAATTGGGCGTGAAAACCGGTTTGTCCATCGACAAAAACCGCCTGCCCTACTTGGATGAATATTTCAAAACCACCAAACCTGCCGGCACACTGTTTGAGCCTGACTACGAAGCACTCAACGCTTACAAACCGCAGCTCATCATCATCGGCAGCCGTGCAGCCAAAGCGTTTGATAAGTTGAACGAGATTGCACCGACCATCGAAATGACCGCCGAAACCGCCAATCTGAAAGAAAGTTCCAAAGAGCGCATCGACGCGCTGGCGCAAATCTTCGGCAAACAGGCCGAAGCGGACAAACTGAAAGCGGAAATCGATGCTTCGTTTGAAGCGGCGAAAACCGCTGCGCAAGGCAAAGGCAAGGGTTTGGTGGTATTGGTCAACGGCGGCAAGATGTCGGCTTTCGGCCCTTCCTCCCGTTTGGGCGGTTGGTTGCATAAAGACATCGGCGTTCCCGCTGTTGATGAATCGATTAAAGAAGGCAGCCACGGCCAGCCTATCAGCTTTGAATACTTGAAAGAGAAAAACCCTGATTGGCTGTTTGTTTTGGACCGCGGCGCGGCCATCGGCGAAGAAGGTCAGGCGGCAAAAGATGTGTTGAACAATCCACTGGTTGCCGAAACGACCGCTTGGAAAAAAGGACAGGTGGTTTACCTTGTTCCTGAAACTTATCTGGCGGCCGGCGGCGCACAAGAATTGCTGAATGCTTCTAAACAGGTAAGCGATGCGTTTAATGCCGCCAAGTAATTCGGCGCGGGCATAGCCGCCCGCTTCTTTCAGACGGCCTGAACGGTTTGATGATGCACAGGATCAAGCTGCTTGACCTGAAGTCATTGGATCTAGGCCGTCTGAAAATACATGGTGCAAATGGACAATTTTTGCCTGTTTGCATCTGTTTTTATGATGGGCAAACCTGCCCTTTTTTGCCAAATACCTTAACCCTTCGTTCAGACGGCCTTATTTTTTTCCGAACCATTTTATGTTTCACAAACCTTCATTTTTAAATGCGGTCAACGGTGTGGCGCTGCTGATATTGTTTGCCGTCAGCCTGTCGGTCGGCGTGGCCGAATTCAAATGGTCCGCCCTGTTTTCGCTATCCGACAGCCAGCAAGTCATGTTCATCAGCCGCCTGCCGCGCACGTTTGCGATTGTGCTGACGGGTGCGTCGATGGCAGTGGCCGGCATGATTATGCAGATTTTGATGCGCAACCGTTTTGTCGAACCGTCGATGGTGGGCGCAAGCCAAAGCGCGGCTTTGGGTTTGCTGTTGATGACCCTGCTACTTCCGGCCGCGCCGCTGCTGGCAAAAATGTCGGTTGCCGCCGTTGCCGCGCTGATCGGGATGTTGGTCTTTATGCTGCTGATCCGCCGCCTGCCGCCGACCGCGCAACTGATGGTGCCTTTGGTCGGGATTATTTTCGGCGGTGTGATTGAGGCGGTGGCCACCTTTATCGCGTATGAAAACGAAATGCTGCAAATGCTGGGCGTGTGGCAACAGGGCGATTTTTCCGGCGTGTTGCTCGGGCGGTATGAATTGTTGTGGGCAACGGGGATTTTGGCTTTGTTTGCCTATTTAATTGCCGACCAGCTGACGATTTTGGGTTTGGGCGAAACAGTAAGCGTGAATTTGGGGCTGAACCGGACGGCGATTCTGTGGTCGGGGCTGATTATTGTGGCACTGATTACGTCTTTGGTGGTCGTGACGGTCGGCAATATTCCGTTTATCGGCCTAGTCGTGCCGAACATCATCAGCCGCCTGATGGGTGACAAGCTGCGCCAAAGCCTGCCTGCGGTGGCCTTGCTGGGCGCGTCTTTAGTATTGCTGTGCGATATTGTCGGACGCGTGATTGTGTTTCCATTTGAAATTCCGGTCTCTACGGTTTTTGGCGTGATGGGGACGGTTTTGTTTTTGTGGCTTTTATTAAGGAAACCTGCTCATGCCGTCTGAAAAAAATATCGGTTTTATGGCAGGAAGCAGCCGTCCGTTGTGGGTCGCCTTTGCGCTGTTGCTGGTTTCCTGCATTCTGTTTATGACACTCAACGTCAAAGGCGACTGGGACTTTGTCTTGCACCTGCGCCTGACCAAGCTTGCCGCGCTGCTGATGGTCGCCTATGCGGTCGGCGTGTCCACGCAACTCTTCCAAACGCTGACCAACAATCCGATTCTGACCCCTTCGATTTTGGGTTTCGATTCGCTGTATGTGTTTTTGCAGACCTTGCTGGTGTTTACGCTCGGCGGCGTGGGCTATGCTTCCTTGCCGTTGACGGGCAAATTCGGCTTTGAACTGGTCGTCATGATGGGCGGCTCACTGCTGCTGTTCTACACGCTCATCAAACAGGGGGGGCGCGATTTGTCGCGCATGATTTTAATCGGCGTGATTTTCGGGATTTTGTTCCGCAGCCTGTCATCGCTGCTTTCGCGCATGATTGACCCCGAAGAATTTACCGCGGCGCAGGCGAATATGTTTGCCACCTTCAATACCGTCCACTCGGAATTGTTGGGCATCGGCGCAGTCGTGTTGCTCATCAGCGCCGCCGTGATCTGGCGCGAACGCCACCGCCTCGACGTTTACTTGCTCGGCCGCAATCAGTCCATTAATTTGGGCATCAACTACACGCGCAATACCTTATGGCTGCTGCTCTGGATCGCTGCGCTGGTTGCGACCGCGACCGCCGTTGTCGGCCCGGTAAGCTTTTTCGGCCTGCTGGTCGCCGCGCTGGCCAACCATTTTTCCCCGTCGGTGAAACATTCCGTCCGCCTGCCCATGACTTTTTGTGTCGGCGGCATCCTATTGGTCGGCGGGCAAACCATCTTCGAACACTTCCTCGGCATGCAGGCCGTATTGAGCGTAGTCGTCGAATTTGCAGGCGGATTGGTATTTTTATATTTGGTGTTGAAAAAGAAATAAATTAAACGTGCCCAAACGCTCGCAAAAATAAATTCAGGCCGTCTGAAATCCATGTTTTCAAAATATTTAATCCTTGAAATGAAACTAAATTTCTGACATGTACTCATAGTAAACATTACTGGATTTACTAAAATTACAAAAAATGAGCACGACATTAAAATACCGTCCCGACTTGGACGGCATCCGGGCGTTGGCAGTCTTGGCTGTCATTATTTTCCACATTGATGCCGCTTGGCTGCCCGGCGGCTTTCTCGGCGTGGATATGTTTTTCGTCCTGTCAGGCTATCTGATCACCACCATCATCAGCCGCGAAATGCAAAACGGCAGTTTTTCGTTTTTAGAGTTTTACAAACGCCGCGCGAAGCGCATTTTGCCCGTTTTCTCCTGCGTATTGCTGTGTACGAACTTGGCCGCCGCAATCTTTTTCTTGTCGTTTGACCTGCGCCAATACGTCAAATCCGCAGTGTTTGCGTTGCTGTTTTCGGCCAACCTGTTTTTTGCACGGCGCGGCGGTTATTTCGATGCCGATGCAGCGGAAAAACCTTTGCAACACATTTGGTCTTTATCGCTAGAGGAGCAGTTTTACTTTGTTTTTCCAGTTTTGCTGACTGCTTTTTTCCGATTCAGCAAAGGGCGCAACATCCGCCAATTCATCCTTTTGCTGATTGTATTGAGCCTGTTGTCCGTCTTTTTGCCCACCTTCGGCATGGATCCTTATTTCCTGCCTTATGTGCGCGCATATGAGCTGCTGATCGGCGCACTTTTTGCCTTTATTCCGCCCTCCCAAACCAACGACCGTTTCAGCACACCTGTGGTCGGCTGGGCGATGATGGCGGTGATTGCCGCCATGTTGCTGCTTCCTTACGGCGTATTGCCCGGCGAAGGCAATATCGAACGGCTGCTGTGCTGTACGGCGGTTGGCGGCTTGATTTACTCGGGCAAAACCCTGCAAACGCAAAACGGCTTCAATACCGCCAAACTGTTGAGCCTCAAGCCTGTTGTGTTTATCGGTTTGATTTCCTATTCGCTGTATCTGTGGCATTGGGTGGTCTTAGCCGTCATGCGCTATGTTTACATGGACAACGCTTTGCCAATGTCCGCGATTGTATTGGCAGTGGTGCTGATGTCCGGCTTGTCTGTTTTGTCCTATTACTTTGTCGAAACACCGGCGCGACGGATAAAGAATTTCACCACCCAAAAATTCATCGGAGTAATCGCTGCCTATTTCGCCCTGCTGATTCCTGCCGTCGGCTACCTGCTGACTGCCAAACCGGCCGCATACGAGGCAAACCTATATACGGTTGACGAAAGTAAAATCTGCGCGGATACCTTGACCAAAACCGACTGCGCTGTCGGCGCGGAAAACCAAAGCAGCAAAGTCCTGCTGATGGGTGACTCCCACGCCGCCCACCTGACGCCCTTTATCGATATGGTGGGCAAACAGGAAGGCTTTGCCGCCGACATTATCTCGTCCAACAGTTGCGGCGTTGCCTTCGGCTTCCTCCTGCCGCAAAGCGACCGCCGTGCCAACCGTTGCAACCCTTACAACCGCTTTATCGCACAAAAAGTCGAAAACTATCCGGTGGTCTTTATCTCGCAACGTTGGTTCCTGTATACCGACAAGCCTGGTTTTACGGAGCATTTCGGCAAAATGCTCGACACCCTGATTCAACAGGGTAAACAGGTTTACGTCTTTGCCGACACGCCGATGAGCGCGCAACTGCCCCTGCGCCATTACTACCTGAAACAGCGTCTCGGCATCGATATGCAATACGTTTCCGAGCATAAAAAAGCGGAAATTGCCCGCTCCGCCGAAGCGGAAAAAACCATAGAAAACATAGTCAAACAGCGGCCTGCCGTGCATTGGGTCAACATCATGGAGCCTATTCCGGCAGACAAAACCATAGACGGCCTGCCGATATATTTCGACACCAACCACCTCAACACCCACGGCGCGACAAAACTGGCGGAAAAATTTATACAGGACAAAAAAATACTCCTAAAATAACACCGCAGTTTCAGTCCGAAACCTTTGCCGCAATACTGAATGCAAATGCCGCTCAAAGCGCAGCAAACAGTATGCCGCAAAGGTTTCAGGCCGTCTGAAACCTTCAGGCGGCCTAAGCAAACCCATAAAGGATAACCCTCATGACACAAGAACGCCTCCCTTCATTCTTCGATGACGCCCCGACCATTACCGTCCAAGACGCATTGGCCGACTTCCTCGGCGCGGCCGAAAACGGCATCCTCACTTACCGCTACGCCGATGCCGTGCGCCTGTGCGGCCACTCCTGCCCGACCGTCGCCGGTGCCTACCTGATGGTGGTCAAAGGCCTGAAAGCCCTTTACGGCGAAGAGCTGCCGCAACGCGGCGACATCGAAGCCTTTATGCAGGGCGAGCGTGACGAAGGCACGACCGGCGTAACCGCTTCCGTCGTCCAACTCCTTACCGGCGCGGCACCCGAAACCGGCTTTGGCGGCGTAGGCCCAGCCGGACGCTTTGCCCGCCGCCACCTCTTGTCCTTTGGTGCAGGCGAAATCAACGGCACACTCGCGCTCCGCCGCCGCGATACCGGCAAAACCGTTGCCGTCAGCCTCAACGCCGCGCTCCAACCCTTTGCGCCGCAAATGCGCGACATCATGCCCAAAGCCGTCAGCGGCAGCGCAAGTACCGACGAACTCAAACAATTCGGCGAGCTTTGGCAAGAACGCGTCCGCGCCTTCCTGATCGACCAAGCCGACAATCCCGAATTTGTCACCGTCAGCGAAATCTAAAACGTCATAATCAATAAGTTTCAGACGGCCTTAAAACTCAAGGCCATCTGAAACCCCAATTTCCCATTTTCGGACCCGCCTATGATTACCATCCGCAACGTCAGCCACACCATCGGCAGCAACCCCATCCTCAACGACGTCAGCCTCGACATCCCCGAAGGCGGCATTACCGCGCTGATCGGCCCGAACGGCGCAGGCAAGTCCACCCTCCTCTCTTTTATGGCGCGCCTGCAGCCCTTGGTACGCGGCGACATCAGCTACGCAGGCAAAGACATCAAAACCACCCCCACCGCCGAACTCGCCCGCACGCTTTCCATCCTCACCCAAGAAAACAGCATCATGAGCCGCATTACCGTGCGCGACCTGCTCATGTTCGGCCGCTATCCCTACCACCAAGGCAGGCCGTCTGAAACGGATAAAACCATCGTCGAAGAAGCGCTCACCGAGTTCCACCTGCAAGACTTTGCCGACCGCTACCTGACCGAGCTTTCCGGCGGCCAACGCCAACGCGCCATGATTGCCATGGTGTTCTGCCAGCGCACCGACTACGTTTTGCTGGACGAACCGCTGAACAACCTCGACATGTATCATGCCCGCTCCCTCATGCAAATCCTGCGCCGACTGACCGACGAACACAAACGCACCACCGTCGTCGTCCTACACGACATCAACCAGGCCGCCGCCTACGCCGATTACGTCGTCGCCATGAAAAACGGCCAAGTCGCCATGCAGGGCAAGCCCAACGATATTTTCACCGCCGAAAACATCAAAACCTTATTCGATATGGACGTCAACGTCCTCGATTACGAAGGCAAAAAACTGGTTATCCACCATATCTAAATCCGACAAAAAGGCCGTCTGAAACCTGATTACCCACGTTTCAGACGGCCTTTGCCTATTCAAAGCATTTATTTTTTATCATACAAACCGCGCACCACGCGACCGATCGCGGCAATGCCTTTTTCCAGCGTTTCCGCGTCCTGCGCAATGCTCATGCGGATGCACTCGCGGGCGTGCGGGTAATCCTGCGTGTCGATGCCGACGAAGAAATGCTCGCCCGGAATAATCAGCGTGCCTTCGGCTTTAAGCATTTCGTACAAGGTTTGCGACGAAACAGGCAGGTTTTCAAACCAAAGCCACAAGAAAATCGCACCTTCAGGCTTGTGGATTTTCAACGGATACGCGCCCAATTCGCGTTTGAGCAGGGAAACCGCCGTTTGCGCCTGCCGACGGTAAAACGGCTGAATCACTTGGTCGGCCAGCTGTTTCAGACGGCCGTCGTTTAACAGCGGAGCCGCAATCGCCGCGCCGAAACGCGTAGGCGACAGGTTCACAATCGCATTCAAACTGCTGACGGCTTTGACCACTTCCGGCGCAGCGACAATAATGCCGGTACGCACGCCGGGCAGGCCGATTTTAGAAAGGCTGAAGCAGAGGATGATGTTTTCGTGCCAGTTGAGCGTCACATCACTGTAAGTAATATTCGGGAACGGCATTCCGTAAGCGTTGTCGATAATCAGCGGAATCCCATGCTCCTGCGCCAAAGCGTCCAAACGCGCCATCTCTCCGTCGGTCAACACATTGCCGGTCGGGTTGGTCGGGCGCGAACAGCAAATCGCACCAATTTTGCCCTCTTTCAATTCAGGCAGGCTCTCCAGCGCGTCAAAGTCCACGCGGTATTTGAAAAAGCCTGCTTCGCCTTCGTGTTCGACATTTTCGATTTTCGGCTTCACCGAAATAAAATGCTGCCCTTCGACATGCACGTCGGCATAACCGATATATTCAGGCGCAAGCGGCAACAAAATGGCTTTCTCAGCCGTTTGGCCGTCTGAAAGATTGAATTTGCCGCCAAACAGGTTGAACAAATAGAAAAACGCGTTTTGCGAACCATTGGTCAGCGCGATATTGTCCGCCGTCAGGTTCCAGCCGTATTCGCGGTTGAGAAACTCAGTCAAAGCCGCAATCAGCGCCGCATCGCCCTGCGGATTGGAATAATTGCCGATATTCTCAACAGCGTGTTCCGCCGCCAGTTTAGAAAACACATCGGCGAACACCGCATTGACTTCAGCAATCTTCGCCGGATTGCCGCCGCCAAGCATGTTGACGGGCTTGTCACTTTTGAGCGCATCGCCCAAATCGTCCATCAACTGCAAAATACCGCTGTGTTGTGTGAATTTTTCACCGAATGCTGAAAACTGCATGGAAACTCCGTTGCTAGGTGTGTGTGGAAACAATAAACCGCTATTATAAGAACAAAGGCCGTCTGAAAACCAGTTATCCTGATTGTTCAGACGGCCTATTTGACGGAATGGTGGCTTGATACAACCTTATTGGTTTACAGGTATTATTTCTTCCTGCCAAAAATCAGTGATATCACCGACAAGATCAAGAAACCGGCAAATAAAATTTTGGCTATGCCTGCCGCACTACCTGCAATACCACCGAAACCTAATACAGCTGCAATAATAGCGATTATAAAGAAAACGATCGAATAATGAAGCATGATTTTTTCCTTTCGGTTTAATATAAAACGGTCGAGGGGGATACGACCGTTTATTATGAAATTCAACGGTCTTAGCTGTTCAACCAATCATCAATTTCTTTTTCAGCTTCATCTTTAGTGCGACCGTAACGCTCTTGGATTTTACCAGCCAACTGATCGCGCTTGCCTTCGATGATGTCCAAATCGTCGTTTGTCAGCTCGCCCCATTTTTCTTTGGCTTTACCTTTAAGTTGCTCCCATTTTCCTTTGATAATATCTTCATTCATAGTTATATAATCCTATCTTATTGATTAATATTTAATTCACTGATAAAACCGCTTGCATTTAACCTTACTTGATAATTTTTTAATTTGCAAGCAATGCCAATGCTGATTTTTTAATCAGCTACCCAATATTTTATTAATTTTATAAATAATCAATAAGTTATATAAAATTGTTAAATTTTGAAAATATTAAGATATTATTGATTACCGCCTTTTACGTGTATTCTTTAAATCAATCGACCTCACTATAAAAAACAGGCCGTCTGAAAATCTTTCAGACGGCCTTTACTATCCAATCTTTCCTTTAACGGCCAAAATTATCTCGGCGTTCGCGCCAGTCTTGGCGGATGGAGCCGCTTTTGCCGACCGGTGTGTCTTGTTCGACTTCCCAAATAAAATTCGTTCCGCCGCCAATCGGATGCGAGCCGCGTAAACCGATGTGGCTGCCTTGGTCGGCAACGGCAGTTCGGCTGTATGTTTGGCCGCCAAAACGGGTTTGCGAGGTTTCGATGCCGCTTTTGATGCTGCCGTAAAGCTGTACGTCGGCATGTGCGGCCAGTGCGGCGGTGGAAAGTGCGGCAGTGAGGAGAAGTTTCAAGTTCATGGTTTATCCTTTTTTGGAGAGGAATTGTGAGGCGATTGTATCGGCCTTGTGCGTAAACAAGTTACAATTCTTGCAAAATCTGACAGGAGTTTTGATGATGCACTCTTTACGCGCTGCCGCGGTGCAAATGGTGTCGTCCACCAACCCCGAAACCAATATTGCCACGATGAAACGCCTTGTCCGCGAGGCGGCCGAACAAGGGGCGGATTGGGTGTTGCTGCCCGAATATTGGCCGCTGATGGGCAAAAACGATACGGACAAGCTGGCATTTGCCGAGCCTTTGGACGATGGACGCGTCGGCGAAACCTGCGACACCCGTTTTCAGACGGCCTTAAGCGAAACGGCAAGGGAATGCGGCGTGGTGTTGTTTGGCGGTACGGTTCCGCTGCAAAGCCCAGACGCGGGCAAGGTGATGAACACGATGCTGGTGTATGACCGCGACGGCAACCGAGTCGGGCTTTACCACAAAATGCACCTTTTCGGCTTTTCCGGTTTGGGCGAACGCTACGCCGAAGCCGATACGATACTGGCAGGCAGCGATGTGCCGAAATTGAGCGTGGACGATGTTCCGCTGGCGGCCGGCGTCTGCTACGATTTGCGCTTTCCTGAGTTTTTCCGCGCCCAGCAGCCGTTTGATGTTTTGCTGTTGCCGGCCGCGTTTACCTACACGACCGGCAAGGCGCATTGGGAATTGCTGCTGCGCGCCCGCGCAGTGGAAAACCAATGCTACGTCATCGCGTCGGCACAAGGTGGACTGCATGAAAGCGGCCGCCGCACATTCGGCCACAGTATGATTATCGACCCTTGGGGCGATGTGTTGGCGACGTTGTCGGAAGGCGAAGGCGTAATTTGTGCCGATTTGGATACCGCGCGACTGCAAAGCGTGCGCACGCGCCTGCCTGCCCTGAAACACCGATTACTTTAAACACGCACTATGTCCCAGTTCCAACCTACACGCATTCTCGGCATCGACCCCGGCAGTCGCGTAACCGGCTTCGGCGTTATTGATGTCCACGGCCGCGAACATCATTATGTTGCTTCCGGCTGTATCAAAACGCCGACCGGCGCGTCGCTTTCCGAACGCATCGCCGTGATTGTCCGCCATATCGATGAAATCATCCGCCACTATCAGCCGCATCAGGCAGCCATCGAACAAGTGTTCGTCAACGTCAACCCAGCCGCGACGTTAATGCTCGGTCAGGCGCGCGGTGCCGCGATTGCCGCTTTGGTCATGCACGATTTGCCCGTGTTTGAATACACCGCGCTTCAGGTCAAGCAGGCGGTGGTTGGCAAGGGTAAGGCCGCCAAAGAGCAGGTGCAGCATATGGTGGTCCAAATGCTTGCACTTTCAGGTACACCGCAAGCCGATGCCGCCGACGGACTCGCCGTCGCCCTCACCCACGCCCTGCGCAATCACGGATTGGCTTCGCAACTCAACCCCGACGGCTTGCAGGTCAAGCGCGGCCGTTTTCAATGGTAGGCCGACATTCAGGCCGTCTGAAATATGTTCCAGCCCGTTTTCAGACGGCCTTTCGGTTATAATAGCCCTTTGCCCACATACAGCGAGCCTTCATGAAAGCCGCCTTCCTTTTTCTCTATCTCATCCGCCTGCTGCCTTTTTGCGTGTTGCACAAGATTGCCGACGCGATCGGTATTCTCGCCTATTACGCAGTCAAACCACGCCGCAAAGTCGGCGAGGTAAACCTCAAAAAATGCTTTCCCGAGCTAAACGACAGCCAGCGCACTGCCCTGCTCAAACGCCATTTCCAACACATGGCCAAGCTGATACTCGAATACGGCCTCTACTGGTACGCGCCTGCGGACAAGCTGCGCTCGTTGGTACGCTATCAAGACAAACACCATCTTGACGAAGCCCTCGCCGCCGGCGAAAAAGTCATCATCCTCTATCCGCACTTTACCGCATTTGAAATGGCGGTTTACACGCTCAATCAGGATGTGCCGCTGACCAGCATGTATTCGCACCAAAAAAACAAAGCCCTGGACGAGCAGATCCTGAAAGGCCGCCACCGCTACAACAATGTTTTCCTGATCGGCCGCACAGAAGGCCTGCGCGCCATCATCAAACACCTGCGCAAAAGCGATGCGCCCTTTCTTTATCTGCCCGACCAAGACTTCGGCCGCAACGATTCCATTTTCGTCAATTTCTTCGGCATTCAGACGGCCACGATTACCGGCCTCAGCCGTATCGCCGGCATGACCAAAGCCAAAATCATTCCCGCCATTCCCACGCGCGAAGCCGACAATACCGTAACCCTGCGCTTCTATCCGGCTTGGGACAATTTCCCGACCGAAGATGTCGAAGCCGATACCCAGCGCATGAACGACTTCATCGAAGAGCGGGTACGCGAGCATCCCGAACAATATTTCTGGCTGCATAAACGCTTCAAAACCCGTCCCGAAGGCGAAAGCAGCTTTTATTGACTACATTGAATTACAATTTGAATATGCAAAAAGCGACGAAATCCTTCTTTCGCCGCTTTTTCATTTTAATTGAATCAAACCGAAACTCATGTTTGGTTTTAAACAATCAAATAATATTCTGCTTTAAATGCTTTAAAAACAACTTTTTTCATCGTGATTGAAACTTTCAAACAACCCTATATTTTTTCTCAAATGAAAAACATCAGGCCAATACACTTTTTTCATTTACATATTAAATTTAATTTCTTTTAAAAACAATATATTAAAAAACAGTCCATCTGAAAATATACATTTTAATCATTCAAAATATGAAATAAAATTAAATTAAAATTTAAAAAAACAAAATAAATATCTAAATTTAAAACAATTATGAAATATAATTGCAAAAATATGACAATACCTGAAATTTATACCGAAACTAGCCTTCAGAAAAAAATACTTGGCAAACTGTAAAAATTCGCGTAAATTTCACTACATCAAATTACAAAACGTTCAGACGGCCTCGCCGGTTTTAGATACTTTTGTAAGCAATTTTCTGATATTGCAAGAAATTGCGGTATTTTAGAGGATTTCGGTGCAATGCCCGAAATGAAAGTTTACCGATGCAGAGTTGAGCTGCATCTGTAAAGCCGCAGGTGAAAGCCTGTATTGTTTGTGAAGCGTAAATCTCTGATTTGAGGTATTGGGGCAATCCTGTGGGGGATTGCCTCTTTTTTTATCTGCGCCGTCATGCCACAATGACATCATCCCTTATCCAACCCGATCACGCCATGACTCCGATACTTGCCTTCGACATCGAAACCATTCCCGACGTAAACGGCATCCGCCAGCTTTACGATTTGCCTGCCGATTTGCCCGACAACGAAGTCGTCCTGTTTGCCCAGCAGCAACGCCGCACCAAAACCGGCAGCGACTTTATGCAACACCATCTGCACCAAGTCGTCGCCATCTCCTGCTGTATGCGCTGGGGTCAGGACAAAATCCGCGTCAGTACCATCGGCGATCCCGAAGACAGCGAAGAAGTCATGATTGCCAAATTCTTCGAGGTCATCGAAAACTATACGCCGCAACTCGTCAGCTGGAACGGCGGCGGTTTCGACCTGCCCGTCCTCCACTACCGCGCCCTGATACACGGCATCAGCGCCGCCCGTTATTGGGACATGGGCGACGGCGACTTTGGCGACAGCCGCGACTTTAAGTGGAACAACTACATCAGCCGCTACCACTCCCGCCATTGCGACCTGATGGATTTGCTCGCCCTCTACCAACCGCGTGCCAGCGTGCCTTTGGACGATATGGCCAAACTCTGCGGCTTCCCCGGCAAACTGGGCATGGACGGTAGCAAGGTCTGGGACGCTTATCATGCAGGCCGTCTGAAAGACATCCGCGACTACTGCGAAACCGATGCCGCCAATACCTACCTGATGTATATGCGCTTTCGCATGATGAGCGGCGCGCTCGATGCCGACGAATACGAAGTCGAAATCAAACGCATCAAACATTATCTGGCCGCACAAGCCGAAGAAAAACAACACTGGGCGGAGTTCGTCGCTGCTTGGCGTTAAATCAGGCCGTCTGAACAGCTAAACCAAAAAACCAAAAGGGCGTGATCGACACGCCCTTTTTTATATTTCGACAAACCATGCCCATTAAGCAGGCAAACGCCCCAGCGTGACCCTGTCCAATCCAGCCAAATCCTGTTCGGTTGCCACTTCGGCAAAACCGTTCTCCAACATAATGTTCCGTACTGCTTCGCCTTGGTCATAGCCGTGTTCAAACAGCAGCCAGCCGTTAGCTTTCAGGTATTTTGGGGCTTCTTGAATAATGTGGCGGATATGGCTGAGGCCGTCTGAAAAGTCGGTCAACGCGTTTTGCGGTTCAAACCTCAAATCACCTTGCGACAAATGTTCATCGCCGTTCTCGATATACGGCGGATTGGAAACAATCACATCGTATCGGCCTTCAGACGGCCTGTCGGTATCAAACCACGAACCCTGCGCAAACTCGACTTTTGCACCCAATTCTGCCGCATTTTGACGGGCGGTATCCAAAGCACCGACGCTGATGTCGGATGCGCGAACATCGGCATCAACGCGTTCAAGCGCGACGGTCACGGCAATGGCGCCGCTGCCCGTTCCCAAATCCCACACGCGGCCTTGCTGTGGCAAGCGTTTGAGCACGGCTTCCACCAAATGCTCGGTTTCAGGGCGTGGAATCAGCACATGCGGATTGACGGCAAAGCGTCGTCCGTAAAACTCGCGTTCGCCCAACAGATAGGCCATCGGCTCGCCTTGCAAACGGCGTTGCGTCAAAATCTCCAAGGTTTGCAGGGCGGATTCTGCCAAATCGTCCGTACCGCGTGTCACTAGCTGCGCGCGCGTATAACCCAGCGCATATTGCAACAACATCCGCGCTTCGTTTTTGGGCAGTGCCGATTGGCGCAACCATTCATCAAGCGTCATTTTTCGTCCCATCTGCCAGCGTTGCGGCTTTTCTTTCCCTATTCTTTCCGGCAAACGTGCCGATGGTGGCAACCGCAAATGCGGCATACCACAAATAAAATCCAGCACCGTAGCGCACAATATCCGCTGTATTCCCTGCTTCATCGACGTGTACGGCTTTCACACTGAAAGCCACCAGCGCCAAGCCCCAAAGCGCCGCATGGACAGGCACGACCTTCTTCCGCAACGCCAGCAAAACAATGGCCGCCAACCAAACATAATTGGCATAGGCCGCACAATACCTGATATCCAAAGAAGCAAATATCGACCCCAAAATCAAAACGGTTACACCCTTCATGCTTTCATGATTGCCCAAATAAAATGCAACATTGGACAAAGATGCTATCCAAAGGGCAACCGACACCAGCAACATCACTATGGGAAAACTTGATTTCCGATTCTCTTCCTGCATGGTTTTATCCTAATGTAAAAGGCCGTCTGAAACCTTTCAGACGGCCTGCCGTTTAAATTTCGCTACCACCGACGGTCAGTCCGGCATCAATCCTCAGGGTCGGTTGTCCGACGCCGACAGGAACGCTCTGCCCTTCTTTGCCGCAGACGCCGATGCCGCTATCGAGCGCGGAGTCGTTGCCTATCATGGAAACGTGTTTCAGCACTTCGGGGCCGTTGCCGATAATGGTCGCACCTTTGACAGGATATTGCAGCTTGCCGCCTTCCACCCACCACGCTTCGGATGCGCTGAACACAAACTTGCCGCTGGTAATGTCCACTTGTCCGCCGCCGAAGTTGACCGCGTAAATGCCCTTGTCGATGGACGCGATGATTTCTTCCGGCTCATAGCCGCCGTTTTCCATAAAGGTATTGGTCATGCGCGGCATAGGTGCGGAAGCGTAACTTTCGCGGCGGCCGTTGCCGGTCGATTGCGTGCCCATCAGGCGGGCGTTGGTTTCGTCCTGCATATAGCCGACCAAAATACCGTCTTCAATCAATACCGTACGGCGGGTTTCGTTGCCTTCGTCGTCGATATTGAGCGAACCGCGTCTGTCGGCAATATCGCCTTGATCCACAACGGTAACGCCTTTGGCGGCCACGCGCTCGCCGATTCGACCGGAAAAAACGCTGGTTTCTTTGCGGTTGAAATCGCCTTCCAAACCATGTCCGACCGCTTCATGCAACAACACGCCCGGCCAGCCGTTGCCCAAAACAACGGTCATCTCGCCGGCAGGCGCAGGACGGGATTCGAGATTGGTTAGGGCTTGTTTGACGGCGGAATCGACAAACCGATGCACCAAGTTTTCATCGAAATACGCCAAATCATAACGTCCGCCGCCGCCCGCGCTGCCCTGCTCGCGACGCTCGCCCTGCTTGGCAATGACGGTTACGTTCATGCGCACCATCGGGCGGATGTCGGCAGCGTGTTTACCGTCCAGACGGGCGATGTACACCATGTCGTATTCGCAGGTCAAACCGGCCATCACTTGCACGATACGCGGATCGGCGGCTTTGGCCAGCGTTTCGACTTTGTTCAACAGCGCGACTTTGGCAGCGGAATCAAGGCTGGCAATAGGGTCAATCGCCATGTGGACAGGCTTGCCGTAGGCAGGTGTCGGCACTTTGACACTGGCCTCGTTGCCGGCCGCACCAATCACGCGCACGGCTTTGGCAGAGCGGTTGATCGAATCGATACACAGGCTGTCGGCGTAGGCAAAAGCAGTTTTATCGCCCGAAACGGCACGCACGCCCACGCCCTGATCGATTTGAAAACTGCCCGATTTAACGATGCCTTCTTCCAGATGCCAACTTTCATAGGCAGTGCGCTGACAATAGATGTCGGCATAATCGACATGGTTGGCGCCGATAATGCTCAGGCTTTGGGCGAGCAAATCGGGGGAAAGATGGTTGGCTTCGAGCAAATCTCGCTGTACGGCGGCGTAGGTTTGTTGCATAATTTTTCAGACGGCCCGACAAGCAGGCAAAGTTAATTTGGCCTTGATTATACGGTATTTTATATGGCTTTGGATATGTTGATTGCTTGGGTTTATGAGTGATTGAAACAAATCAAAAGGCCGTCTGAAATATAGGGTCGAAATGTTTGCTTTACCCTAGTTCAACGTCAGCCGCGTAGAGAAGATAACAAATCATCGTATGATTGATGCAGCGCAGGCTGATAAAGATTCAAATAATAAATAGATTGGAATTAAAATGAAAAAGTTACTTGTTGTATTGCTAGGACTGGCAAGTCTTAATATTTGCATTGCTAATCCTACCTATGATGCAACTAGGGGCGCATTACAAAATGACCCTGGTTTATGTCAATACGGATATAACCGTAATTGTGGCTCATCTGGTTACCACCAACAAAGACGAACTACGGAAATCGTTAATATCAATGTCCCTTCAAAATACGGTGCATGGGCAATCAATCCTAAAACAGGTATATCAGGTGGCGCACTCGAGATGGATTCGCTTGCCTCTGCAAAAAAACAAGCTATTAAAACCTGCGAAGAAGGTGGAAAAAATAAACCATGTAAAGTTGAGGCTTGGGTTCGCAATGGCTGTATCGCTGTCGCTCAAGGAAAAGATGGTTCAGCTTTTTTTGGTATAACCTCCTATCCAGGGATGGCTGAAGATGAAGCCTTGAGAAAATGTCAAGAAAATGGAGCTTTACAATGTAGAATTATTGCCACCGAAGGTTGCTCTATGCCTAAATTCTAATAGACAAAGTGCCGTTATTTTATATGGCTTTGGATATGTGATTGTTTGGGTTTATGAGTGATTGAAACAAATCAAAAGGCCGTCTGAAACATGGGTCGAAATGTTTGCCTTACCCTATTTCAACGTCAGCCGCTTAAAGAAGATAACAAATCATCGTAGGATTGATGTAGCGGCAGGCTGATAAAGATTCAAATAATAAATAGATTGGAATTGAAATGAAAAAGTTACTTTTTTTATTGCTAGGACTGGCAAGTCTTAATGTTTATGCCAACGGCTGTGGCGGTGAATACCAACCGGCAACTGGAACCTGTCGTATTATCGACAGCTCCGGCAGACAAATTTTATATAACGTTGGCAGACCACAATCTTCTAATAATGGTTATTCTCAAAACCAACCAAGCGTTGTCAATATCGATGTTCCTTCAAAATACGGTGCATGGGCAGTTAACATTAAAACAGGTATTTCAGGCGGTGCAATCGAGATGGATTCACTTGCTGCTGCAAAAAAACAAGCCATCAAAACTTGTGAACAGGGTGGCCGTAATGCACCATGTGTAATTGGAGTATCTGTTAGAAACGGCTGTATCGCCGTTGCTCAAGGACAATCTGGCAAAAAGGTAAAAACGTTCTATGGAACAGAGCCCTCTATTGGACAAGCAGAACCGGCAGCCTTAAGAAAATGTCAAGCTTCGGGAGCTGTACAATGTAGAATTACCACGCCTGAGGGATGCTCACTGCCTAAATTCTAATAGACAAAAGGCCGTCTTTATTCAGACGGCATTTTCAATCACGGCAAAGCCGATACCGAAATTTAATTTCCATACAAAACAAATCATTACGACAAAACCTATTATTTTTTCAATTTTGCTATTGATAATAGTTATTATTAGCGTATAATCAAAACCACTCGGAAGACGTCCTAATCCGAGCCATTAAACGACAGATTTTATCCCCCTCTTCCCCATTATCTCTTAATACTCGGAGTGCGCATATACGAAACATACCTGTTCCCCTTTATATCAGATACTCAAAACCGAAAAACATGAAACCCACTGCCGATACAGTGGGTTTCGTGTTTTATGGCGTTTGGTTTATCATGCCGTCTGAAACTATTATCGGCAGGTTTTCATGTTCAACTTGCCATAACGGCCGACAATGTTTCTGATGTCTTGGGCATCGCGCTCGTCAACCGCCATAAAGACCACGGTCATGCGCGCCACGCTCAAACCGGTATCGGGTGCGCTTCTGTCTTCCTGTTCGACAATGCGCGCGCCGCCGAAACCTGCGCTGGACAAGCGTGAAATCAAAACTTGGGCGGAAGAGCGGCTGCGTGTTACGTCAATGCTGATTTCGCCGTTGTGAATGCTGCCGCTAAAGCCGCGGCTGCCCAAGGCATCAAGCTGGGCGGAGGTGTCGCCGTCGGCAGGCAAGACCACGCGGAAGGTTTTGGAAGCAGTCTCGCCACCGGATGCGCCGTTGCGTTTTTCGATACTGCGGCTGGCGGCATGAGGCCATTTGCCCAACAGGCCTTTGATGCGGTGGTAATCGTCTTCATCCATCACCACAGTGGCGCTGCTGGTACACAAGCGTTCCACGCCGGCCGCGCCCATTTCTTCTTCAGCGGCGCGACGCTCTTGCGCCTCTTTCTCGCGGCGCATTTTTTCTTTTTTCTCTTTCAACTGCTGTGCTTCTTGCTTTTTACGCAAGGCTTCCGCTTCTTCGGATTCAGGTTCGGCCATAATCAGGCCGTCTGATTCGACCACCACCCAATCGGGTTGCGATGCCTGCTGAGGCTCGGCTTTGGACACGTCCAAAGAAGACGGGCGCAATAATTCGTGCGTACCGCCTTCCAAAGCAGATTCGGGTTTGGTGGTTTTATGTTGTGTTCGATAGGCAACCATGCTGCCAAAAACAATGATGTTGAGTGCGACCAAGACCGCAAACAGCCATTTCATGATGCGTTTTCCTTTTTATTGCCCGTTGCGATGGGCAATCCAATGCAAGAGCCCGTGAATCACGAGATTATCGACGATTTTCACCTGATTGTCATGAACGAATGACTCCGGCAGCGCCTGCACGACTCTGGCCGCGCCGCCGCCCGTGATAATAATATCGACCGGTTTGCCCTTGCCCGTTTTGTCTTTCAGACGGCCATGCATCATCATCAACGCGCCGCAAACGGCATCCATCATGCCGCTGGCAATGGCGTTCGGCGTTGTGGTTGGGAACGGATATACCTTGCCGATTGGGCGGTTGAGATTGGCGGTCTTGAGCGCCATCGCCTCTTTCATCAAGTGGAAACCGGGCATGATGGTGCCACCGAGATAATGATTGTCTTCCGTCAGCGCGTCGGTGGTTACGGCGGTGCCGCAGCTGACGACGACGCAGGCGTTTTGCGTAAAGCGGCGGCTGCCCAACGCATTAAACCAACGGTCGGAGCCATGTTCTTCAGGGCGGCGATAATGGTTGCGGATACCCAAGGCCTGCGGCATGGAAGACAGCCATTCGACCGGACGGGTTAATTGTTCTTCCACCATCGCTTTTTTTACCGAACCACACACGGCGCAACCGACAATCTTTACATCTTCATCGGCAAATTGCAGCCATTCTTCGCCCAGCTGGGTCAAATCACGATACGGCGCGCGGCCGACTTCGGAAAATGTGCCGTTCTCTACCCACGCCCATTTCAACTGACTGTTGCCGCCGTCCAGCAGCAAAAAGCGTTCTGGTTTCGCAGCGGCAGGTTGTGCCGGGCGGTTATCCGGGCGCAAACTGATCTCGCCGCTGACGATGGTTTTTTCGCCTTTGTCCGTCTGCAAACGCAACGCGCCTTGCGCATCCACGCCTTTGACCACGCCTTCGTGGACAACACGTCCTTCCTGAAGCAACAATACTGGTCTGCCCGTGTCGCGGTTGGCGGCATCGTATTCGCCGACACATGACGCGAATCCGTTTTGCGCGTATTCGTTCAACAGCGCATCAAGTTGCGCCAATACCGCATTCAACAAGGTTTTGACGCTTACGCCCTGCTTAGAGGCCGCCTGAAACAAGGCCTGCACGGAAGTGGCGTTTTCAACTTCTTTCGGCAATACAAAATTGATGCCGATGCCGATGACGGCGACGGTTTTATTCTCTACCCGCGCCGTTTCAATCAAAATACCGGCCAATTTATCGTTGGCTACGACCAAATCGTTCGGCCACTTGATCTTCACGTCCAAACCAATATCGGCAAGCGCACGGCGGCAAGCCAATGCCACCACCAACGCCAGCGAACCCAGCTCATATTGCGGCTTATCAAACGTCCAGCCCAAGCTGAACATCAGACATTCGCCCTGTCGGTTGACCCAACTCCGCCCTTGCCGTCCGCGTCCTTTAGTTTGGAAATGCGCCACACACAAGGCCTTATGCGCCAAGTCCGCCGACTGGCGCGCCAATGCCATGATTTCATCGTTGCTGGACGAACATTCGTGTTTCAACTGCGCACGAAAACCCTGTTTTCCGGCCATTTGTTGCAGAGATTCTTCGGAAAACACAGCCAAAGGGCGAACCAAACGCCATTGCCCGTCGTGCTGGCGCAGCAAACCGCGGATATGGCCCGGCATCTGCTGCCAGAATCCGTTTAATTGTTGCGGCTTCATCCCGACCACTCGCGCCAACTGAGAAACGTGTTGCGGCAGGCCGTCTGAAAGCGCGGCGAGCAAGGCCCAATGGCGGCTGTTCAAATCCGTCATTCGCCTCCTCCGGCTTCGCGGATTTTCGCCAACGTTTTGGTGGTCGAAGTCTGGTGTAAAAACGGAATCGAAAATACTTTGCCGCCACGCGCAAACGTCTCGGCCGCACCGACAATCTTATCCACAGGCCAGTCGCCGCCTTTAATCAATACATCGGGTTTGACCATTTCAATCAACGCGGCCGGCGTGTCGTCATCAAACCATGTGACCAAATCCACGCTCTCCAATGCCGCTGCCACTGCCGCGCGGTTTTCCAAAGGATTAATCGGACGGTCGTCCCCTTTGCCCTGACGGCGCACCGACGCATCGGTATTCAACGCCAATACCAAAGCCGCACCGGCCGATCGCGCCTGCGCCAGATAGGTTACATGGCCCCTATGGAGAATATCGAAACAGCCGTTGGTAAACACCAGCGGACGGGGCAATGCCGCCAAACGCTCCGCCAGCTTTTCGGGCGGACAGATTTTGGATTCAAATTCTGGAGCTGACCATTCGGACATGATGCGGTTCCTTTGTGAATGAAACAGAAAATAACCGGGATATTATAAAGGATAACGGCGAAACGCCATAAAAAGATACCAAACGGTACAATATTCGGGTTTGACTGCGTATTCATTGATATTTGATAACACAGCAAACGCCATTTTTTCCGATGCCATGATGAAACGGTTTGATAAATACTTTTTTGAAACCCAATTAAATCTGAAGTAAAATTCGGGTATAAATGGAAAAAGCCTGCATACAATATGCAGGCTTTCATCTGGGGTGGCTGATGGGGCTCGAACCCACGACAACTGGAATCACAATCCAGGGCTCTACCAACTGAGCTACAGCCACCGTAAAAATTGGCACGCCCGACAGGAATCGAACCTGTAACCCCCGACTTAGAAGGTCGGTGCTCTATCCGGTTGAGCTACGGGCGCTCATGCCGATTCGTGCGAAGAATTTTGTGGTCGGGGCGGTGGGATTCGAACTCACGACCCTCTGCTCCCAAAGCAGATGCGCTAACCGGGCTGCGCTACGCCCCGACTGAAGACCTGAACTATACAGACCCTTTTCAACCCGGTCAACACCTACTTTGCTTTATTTTTTCATTTTTTGTTTATCTTATTATTTTTAATCGTTATTTATTTTTATGTTTCGTGACCAGGGTCACTCTTTTGTGTCAGGCCGTCTGAAAAATGCGATAATTTAAACGCAATTTTTGTCCCTATTTAGGAGGAAAAATCATGGCTGCACAACTTATAGACGGAAAAAAAATCTCCCAGCAACGCATCGAGGCGGTCGCGCAGGCGGTAAAAGCGCGTCAGGGAAAAGGTTTGCACACGCCTTGCTTGGCGGTGGTATTGGTTGGCGACGACCCTGCCAGCGCGGTTTATGTACGCAATAAAAAACTGGCCTGCCAAAAAAGCGGCATCGAATCGCGCTCTTATGAGCTGCCGTCTGAAACCACGCAAGACGATTTGCTGAAACTGGTGGACGAATTAAACGGCGACCCTGCCGTCGACGGTATTTTGGTGCAACTGCCGCTGCCGGCACACATCGACAGCCAAGCGGTTTTGGAGCATATCGAGCCGCATAAAGATGTGGACGGCTTCCACCCTTACAACGTCGGCCGCCTGGTCGTCAAAATGCCGCTGATGCGCCCTTGCACGCCCAAAGGCGTGATGACTTTGTTGGAAGCCTACGGCATCGACCCGAAAGGCAAAAAAGCCGTCGTCGTCGGCGCGTCCAATATTGTCGGCCGCCCGCAGGCGTTGGAATTGCTGCTGTCCCGCGCAACGGTAACCATCTGCCACAGTGCTACGCAAAACCTTGCCGATGAAGTTGCGGCCGCAGATATTTTGGTGGTCGGCGTAGGTATTCCGAATTTCGTTAAAGGCGAATGGGTCAAACCCGGCGCAGTCGTTATCGATGTGGGCATCAACCGCTTGGACAACGGCAGCCTGTGCGGCGACGTTGAGTTTGATGTCGCCAAAGAACGCGCGTCCATGATTACGCCCGTTCCCGGCGGCGTCGGCCCGATGACGATTGCCACTTTGTTGGAAAACACGGTACACGCGGCCTCATTGCACGATTAATCGCTGTCATTAAGTTAGGCCGTCTGAACATGGTTTTTCAGACGGCCTGACCTGTTTTTTTGCTTTTTACCTTATTGGCTTCACATGTCCTTACTCTCTTCCCATATCGACAACCCGACTTTCCGCAACGCTTCCTATATCCTGATGGGTTTGGCCTTACTGATTGTCTTGCACTACCATTTTCTGCCGCTGCTACTGTCGGTTATTCTGACCTATATCTTTATTACGCGCACCAACGGCGTCATCCTCAAACTCCGCCGCCGTGTTTTGCCGCGCAACACGCGGCTGCATAAATCGCTCAACGCGCACAATATCAACCTGATTTCCACCACGCTGACGCTGGCCATTGTGTTCAGCATCATCACGATGATGTCTTTGGGCATTTACCACCTGATACACGGCGGACACGTCGGCTTTATGCTGGCGAAGCTGGCGGCGATTTTGGAAGACACCAAAAACAGCCAAGACCTGCCTGCGGCCATTCTCAATATGCTGCCCAACAATATGGCCGAAATCAAAGCCTCGGCAATCAAACTGATTGAAGAATACCGCGCCGCGCTGACCCGTATCAGTAAAAACAGCATCACATCCTTCGTGTACATCCTCATCGGCATCATCATTGGCGCCATGCTCAGTTTCCACCGCCTGAAAATGCGCAAAAACCGCCACAAAATGCCGCTGTTTAAAGCCGAATTGATGCGACGCATCGTCAATTTTGAAACCAGCTTTGAACGCGTGTTCCTCGCCCAAGTCAAAATCTCGCTGATCGACACCTTTCTGACCGGCCTGTACCTCTACTTGGTTTTGCCGCTGTTCGGCGTTGACCTGCCGTTTAAAATAACCGTCTTGATCGTCGCCTTTATCGTCGGCCTGATTCCGGTGGCGGGCAACCTGATTTCCAACACCATCATCATTATTTTGAGCCTCGGCGCATCGCTGTACGTCGCACTCGCCTCGCTGGTTTTCCTTGTTGTCATCCATAAACTCGAATATTTCCTCAACGCCAAAATCATCGGCTCGGAAATCGAATCCAGCGCATGGGAATTGCTGGTGGCGATGGTCGTCTTTGAACGCATTTTCGGCATCGGCGGCATCATCGTCGCGCCGGTTTATTACGCGTATCTGAAAAATGAATTGAAACTGCGAAAATTTATTTAATCAGTTGCATTTGTACACATCAAAGGCCGTCTGAAAACGACAATCGGGTTTTCAGACGGCCTTTACTTTACCTTTTCTTACACTTTACGGCATAATGGCAGCCACGCATTTCTAGAAGAAAGATAAACAATGTCAACCAAAACCCCTTCCCTATTCGGCGGCGCGATGATTATCGCCGGTACGGTTATCGGCGCAGGCATGCTTGCCAACCCGACCGCCACATCCGGCGTATGGTTTACCGGCTCGCTGGCCGTGTTGCTGTACACCTGGTTTTCCATGCTCTCCAGCGGTCTGATGATTTTGGAAGTCAACACCCATTATCCGCACGGTGCCAGCTTCGACACCATGGTTAAAGACCTGCTCGGCCCGGCTTGGAACGTCATCAACGGCGTTGCCGTCGCTTTTGTTTTATACCTGCTCACTTACGCCTACATCTTCGTCGGCGGCGACCTGACCGCCAAAGGCATCGGCAGCGCGGTAGGCGGCGAAATCTCGCTCACCGTCGGCCAACTCGTCTTCTTCGGCATTCTCGCCTTTTGCGTTTGGGCATCCGCACGCTTGGTTGACCGTTTCACCAGCATCCTCATCGGCGGCATGGTATTGACCTTTATTTGGGCAACCGGCGGCCTAATTGCCGATGCCAAAATGCCTGTCTTGTTCGACACTCAAGCCCCTGCCGGCACCAGCTACTGGATTTATGTCGCCACCGCCCTGCCCGTCTGCCTTGCCTCATTCGGTTTCCACGGCAACGTTTCCAGCCTGCTCAAATACTTTAAAGGCGACGCGCCCAAAGTAGCCAAATCCCTGTGGTCGGGTACGCTGATTGCCTTGGTGATTTACGTCCTCTGGCAAGTCGCTATCCAAGGCAACCTGCCGCGCAGCGAGTTCGCACCGGTTATTGCTGCAGAAGGCCAAGTTTCCGTCCTGATCGAAACGCTGTCCAAGTTCGCCCAAACCGGCAGCATGGACAAAGTGTTGACCCTGTTCTCCTACATGGCGATTGCAACGTCCTTCCTCGGCGTAACGCTCGGCTTGTTCGACTACATCGCCGACATCTTCAAATGGAACGACAGCATCTCCGGCCGTACCAAAACCGCCGCACTGACCTTCCTGCCGCCTTTGATTTCCTGCCTGCTCTTCCCTACCGGCTTCGTTACCGCCATCGGCTACGTCGGCCTGGCCGCAACCATTTGGACAGGCATCATCCCCGCCATGCTGCTCTACCGCTCGCGCCATAAATTCGGCGTCGGCAAAAACTACAAAGTTTACGGCGGATTCTGGCTGATGGTTTGGGTCTTCCTCTTCGGCATCATCAACATTGCCGCCCAAATACTGAGCCAAATGGAGCTTGTTCCCGTATTTAAAGGTTAAATTCCCTTAAGGCCGTCTGAAGCACCCTCTTTCAGACGGCCTAATTCATTATTTTCCGCTACAATACCCCCTTTCCCCCAACAAACACCGTCCATGTACGACAATATCCGTTTCCATCTCGACGAAGACTATCCCGACCAACTCCCACCCGAAAACGCCGCCACCCATATCGGCATGTACTGGCAGTGGGCAGCGCAGGCAGGCCTCGTCAACCCCGTCTGGCAAACCGCCCCCGAAACCGCAGCCGACTTCGCCGCCATGACCTCGGGCAAAATCAGCGGACGGCACTTCCTGCTCAAACACATGGACGGCGCATTGACGGCGGACGACTTTACCGAACTCGGCCAACGGTTTACCGAGTTCTACTACACCGATGAAGAAGACGGCTACGGCGCATTTATGGAAGACTACGTCCTCGCCCTCGACACGCCCTCGCTCGGCGGCTTCTACCACGTCAAAAACACCCCGGAAACCTTCGCCAAACTGACACCCGTTTTTCAGACGGCCTTTGAAAAATGGAAAAGCAGTTTGAAAGCAGAAAAATAAGAGCCCACACCATGAAACTCATCATCCTCGACCGCGACGGCGTCATCAACCAAGACCGCGACGATTTCGTCAAATCCGTTGACGAATGGATTCCCATCGAAGGCAGCATGGATGCCATCGCCTTTTTAACGCAGGCAGGCTACACCATCGCCGTGGCCACCAACCAATCCGGTATCGGCCGCAAATACTTTACCATGCAAGACCTGACCGAAATGCACGCGAAGATGCACCGCCTTGCCGTTCAAGCAGGCGGTACCATCGACGGCATTTGGTTTTGCCCGCACACTGCCGCCGACAACTGCGAATGCCGCAAACCCAAGCCCGGCATGATTATCGACATCATCGAACGCTTCAAGGCCAATGCCGCCGAAACCTGGCTGGTCGGCGACAGCCTGCGCGACCTGCAAGCCATTGAAGCCGCAGGCGGCAAATCCGCGCTCGTCCTGACCGGCAAAGGCAAGAAAACCCTGTCGCAACAGGAAAAAGAATTGCCTGAAAACACCCAAATCTTCGACAACCTGCTCGCCTTCTCCCAATACATCATGCACGAAACCGCACAAGACTGTGCAGACGGACAGGCAAACCCATAAATACACAAGGTCGTCTGAAATCATGTTTTGCCCCATTTCAAGCCCGAACAAGATTTCAGACGACCCATCCGACAGGTAAAAACATGCTCCTCATCCGCAACCTGATTTACTGGTTCATCCTTTCCTCCAGCATTATTTTGCTGTTCCCCTTTATGCTGCTTGCCCTGCCTTTCCAAGGCGGCGCACACAAAATGGCGCAAATTTGGGTGCGCATCCTCAACTGGTCGCTCAAGCACATCATCGGTTTGAACTACACCTTAAGCGGCACGGAAAACATTCCAAACCACCCCTCCATCATCTGCGCCAAACACCAAAGCGGCTGGGAAACCCTCGCCCTGCAAGAGATTTTTCCGCCGCAAGTTTATGTTGCCAAACGCGAACTCTTCAAAATCCCTTTCTTCGGCTGGGGCTTGAAGCTGGTTAAAACCATCGGCATCGACCGCAGCAACAGCCGCGAAGCCAACAAACAACTTTTAGAACAAGGCCTTGCGCGTAAAAACGAAGGCTATTGGATTACCATTTTCCCCGAAGGCACACGCCTTCCGCCCGGTGAAAAAGGCCGCTACAAGCTTGGCGGCGCGCGCATGGCAAAAATGTTCGAGATGGACATCGTCCCCGTCGCGCTCAACAGCGGCGAGTTTTGGCCGCGCAACTCCTTCCTCAAATACCCCGGCACGGTCAGCGTCATCATCGGCAAACCCATTGCCCACAACAACGGCAATGAAGCCGAACTCATGGCCCAATGCGAGCAATGGATTGAAAGCCAACAGCCCCTGATTACCGGACAAGGCCCGTTCGCCCTCAAAACCAAATAAATCATTCCATCGGGTGGGCCGCTATGCCCGCCCTTTTCATATCGTCCAATCTTTCCCTCAATATCATGCCTCGCCTCCATACCCACACCCTTTCAGACGGCCTCACTATTCATATCCAGCTCAAACGCAGTGCCAAGAAAAATCTCATCTTGCGCCCCGTTTCCCCCGATACTGTCAGCATCAATATCCCTCCGTTTGTTACCCAGCACACCTTTATCCAATGGCTGAACGACAACGAAGCCATCCTGCGCCGTACTCTAAACAAAACACCGGCCCAACAAACACCTACCGGCTCGCTTCCCGAATGGATTTGGTATCAAGGCGTTCAGACGGCCTTGTCCGTCCACGCAGCAAACCATATCCAAATTAGGCCGTCTGAAATTCTGTTGCCCGAAAAAGAAAACGCCGCCCAACTCATCCATTTGCGCCGCTTCCTGCACGAGCGTGCACACGAATATCTGCTGCCACGCCTCGAAGGCCATATCCGAAACACCCGCCTAACCCCGAGCGCCATTTCCCTTTCCAACGCCAAAACCTTCTGGGGCGTTTGCCGCCACACCACCGGCATCCGCCTCAACTGGCGGCTCATCGGTGCGCCCGAATATGTCGCCGACTACGTCTGCCTGCACGAACTCGCCCACCTGCGCCATCCCAATCACAGCCCTGCATTTTGGGCTCTGACCCACTCGCTCACGCCGCATGTTGACCAAGCCGAACAATGGCTGAAGGCGCACGGCAGCGAATTGTTCCGCCTCGGCTAAGTCTTATCCGGCAGCATTTTTCTGCAAGCAAACACCAGCCCAAAGCAAAGAACCAACGTCCTCCAAACAAATCATGTAGCCGTGCGTAAAATCGAGTTTATCCGCTTGCCGCCCCTCATACCTGCCGATAAGATGATGTCGTTCTCAAAACCCTTTTCAGAAAGGAAAACCGATGACCAAAGCAAAATCGTTACTGGCCACCGGCATTTTGGCTCTTTTCTCCGCCACGGCATTCGCCTCCCCGCTGCCTTCCGAAATCTACCGTCCGGATGGCGCGCACACCATCAAAGCCGATCATCAAGGCAACGGCGAATTTGAATACGAAGCCGAACTTTCCGGCCAACGCAATTCCATTCCTTCCTTGGCCAAAAAAGTGATCGCCCACGCGCGCAGCAAAGGTTTCCATGTGGTCGAGTCTGAAATCAAACACGACGATGCCGATCTGAAATTCAAACGCGGCAAACAAGAGCTGGACGTTTCCATTGAAGACAAAGGCCAAGGCCGTATCGAATACAAAGCCGATTTGGACTTGGACAAAAACTAAATCCGACTCGCAAATAAAGGCCGTCTGAAATCCCACCGGGTTTCAGACGGCCTTTTGTTGTCTTTATCAGATAAAATGGCAATCGGTTTACAAAGTTTCCGACTCAAAACATTGTACAATCTGCCCACTTATACCGATAACATCCCAAACATTGCCATGAAAAAACGTCTGTTCCTCCTTACCATCCTTCCCCTCTCCCTTCACGCCGCCGATGTGCCGCCTGATGTAAAACCCGAGCTTCAAGTCAACACAGCCGAGCCCCAACAACCCGAAACGCACAACATCCCTGCCGAGCAGACAAACAGGCCGTCTGAAAAAATCATCAACGTCGATGCCGACACCCTGCTTGCCAACACCGAATTACTGGCACGCGCCATGTATTCCGCCATCGTCGCCCACAACATCCCCGGCATCAAAGCCGTTTTGCCCATTTACGAACAATGGCCCGAACACGACCGCGCCATGGCTAGCTATGCCAAAGGTTTGCTTGCCCAATCCGAAGGACGCGCCGCCGAAGCCGTCGGCCATTACCGCCGCTTTATCGCCGAGCAACCCGATGCCTCCGCCGTCCGCTGGCAGCTTGCGACCGCCTTGTTTGAAGACAAACAAAACGAAGCTGCAGCCGACCAGTTCGACAAACTGCAAACCGAATCCCTCCCGCCTGCCTTGCAAGAACGCATCGAAACCTACCGCAAAGCCCTGCGCGAACGCGATTCATGGCAATTCAACGTCGGCTTGAACATCACGCGCGAACAAAACATCAACCAAGCCCCCGGCCAACGCCGTCTGGGCAACCACCTAAGCGATGAACAATGCCGCGCCGTGCGCCTAGTCTATCCCGACGACGACTGCTTCCGAGGCTGGACATTCCCCGAACCCATCGATGCCACCGCCGTCCATTACCAAATCGGCGCAGAAAAAAAATGGTCGCTGCCCCGCGGCTTCTATGCCACGGCAGGCGCAGACCATTACGGCAAAATCTATCCCAAACACACCAACTACAACGACCTCACCACACGCTTTTCAGCAGGCATCGGCTATGCCGACCAGCGCAACGATATCGGCATTACCCCGTTCCACGAGCGCCGCTTCTACGGCAACGACCCCTACACCTACACCAACGGTGCACGCCTCCACTACAACCATTGGTGGCAACCCAAGCTGCAAACCCTCAGCGCATTTGAAGCAGGCCGTCTGAAAAACAGCCGCCGCGAGCATTCCAACAATACCAGCCAACTGCTCAGCAATTCTATCGTGTACTACCGCAACGCGCGCCAATACTGGGTAGCCGGTATCGACCTCTACCGCGAACGCAACCGCGACGACAAAAGCGACAGCTTCAACCGCTACGCCCTGCGCACCACATGGGGACAAGAATGGCCCAAAGGCCTCTCCACCATCCTACGCCTCAGCGCCGCCCAACGCCGTTACCAAGCCCCCGGCTTCTTCAGCAACGAACAAAACCGCCGCGACAAAGAAGCTTCCGCCTCCCTGAGCGTATGGCACCGCGCCCTCCATTTCAAAGGCATCACCCCGCGCCTGACCATTGCCCACAACAAAACATGGAGCAACGACAAGTTCTACGAATACGGCAAAACCAAAATGTTTGTCGAATTGAGCAAAACGTTCTGACAAGCAGAACCAATCTGTGAAGAAAGCAAGAATGCCAGTCCCGCATACTGATTTACAAGACAGATTCAAACTTTTACAGATACCGAATCAATAGATTTTTTAAGGCACAACGCCTTATTAAATTCATATTTATCAAATAGATGAAATTTAAGCCAATATTACTTTATCAACGTAACGTACAACACCGCATAACGTTACAAAAAAATCAGGCCGTCTGAAACCCGACTTAGCGTTTCAGACGGCCTTAGTATTTGTTATCATATCCGTTCACGCCTCTTCAGAAAGTATGATGATGAATGCCCTGAACAAAACCCTCTTATCCGTTTCTGTCGCACTGGGATTGAGCGCCTGCGCTTCCGTCAAAACCGCAGACACCTACGACCTAGACTTCTCCAAACAAAAATACACCGAACAAAGCATCGAAGTGAACGGTCAAGCCGTCAAATTCCGCGCTTACGAAGGCGTGGTTTACGTCCGCAATCCTGTCGATACCCGTTACGAAATCATCAATATTTATGTCCCCGAGGCCTATTACAACGGCGGTGAGATAGACGGTTTCAACGCCGAAACCGCACCGATTTTCCTGCCCAACCAAATCGGCGGCTATATGCCGGCCGAACCGGGCAAACCCGCTTTAGAAGGCAAACGCGGCGAGCCTGAAGACGGCCAAAAATCGCCTAACGCCGCCCTGGTTGCCCTCTCCAAAGGCTACGTCGTCGCATCCCCTGGTGCACGCGGCCGGACAGAACCCACCGGTAAAGCACCTGCCGCCATTGTCGATTTGAAAGCCGCCGTCCGTTACCTGAAAGCCAACGACAAAGTTATGCCCGGCGATGCCGAAAAAATCATTTCCAACGGCACAAGCGCGGGCGGTGCGATGTCCGCCCTCTTAGGCGCAACAGCCGACCAAAAAGATTACGAAAAATATCTGAAAGCATTGGGTGCGGCAGACGGCAGCGACAAAGTTTTCGCCATATCCGCCTACTGCCCGATTACCGATTTGGAGCATGCCGATATGGCTTACGAATGGCAGTTCAACGGTATCAACGACTACAAAAAAATGAACATTTCCATGCTCGACTACCGCGTCAAACGCGAGCTGGTCGCAGGTACACTGACCGATGACGAGAAAAAACTGTCCAACCTCCTCAAACCCCTATACCCCGCATACCTCAACAGCCTGAACCTGAAATCCCCCGAAGGCAAACCCCTGACACTGGACGCCCAAGGCAACGGCAGCTTTAAAAACCATATTGCCGGCCTGCTCGCCCAATCCGCACAAACCCAGCTTGATGCAGGCAAAGACCTAAGCGACCGCTCTTGGCTGACTGTCCGTAAAGGCAAAGTCGTCTCCGTTGATTTCAATGCCTACGCCAAAGCCGCCGGCCGCCAAAAAACACCGCCCGCCTTTGACGGTATAGATTTAAGCGCGGGCGAAAACCAACTCTTCGGCACCAATACCGTTGACAAACGCCACTTCACCGCGTTCTCCATGACACACAACACCGCCGCCAACGCCGAAATCGCAGATGAAAAAACCATCAAAATTATGAACCCGCTCAACTACATCGGCAAACCGGGCGTAAACCTGCCGCAAAACTGGCGTATCCGCGTCGGCACCAACGACCGCGACACCTCACTGGCAGTCTCCGCCGTCTTAGCCGCCAAACTGCAAAACAACGGCCAAACCGTCGACTACGCCCTGCCTTGGGATGTCGGCCACGGCGGCGATTATGACTTAGACGAACTGTTTGCCTGGATGAAACAGGTCAGCAATTCTGCAAAATAAGCGTTCGCAATAGAGGTTGAGATGAGATTTGGTATCCCGTTTTAATTGGAAAAAGGCCGTCTGAATATTTTCAGACGGCCTTATGTCTCTTTTTTATCTTTAAAAGGTTAGTAAATATGAATGAATCAATATTGCATATTCAGATATAATCTTTGAAGTCTAAGAAGCAAAGTTATCCAATATAATGACTAGAATCCTAAACATCTATAGGAACTTGTTTAATTCGTTTTGAACTATTTTATTAGCCTGAGGTATTTTATGAAAAAACTGCTCATTTTTGTATTATCAATTCTGTCTGTCGCTACTTATGCAACACAGCCACTAAAAGAAAGTGTTTATCCTCCAGTAACAAATTTTCCTTTTGAAATTAGAGTCAATCCGCTTTCTGATATAAATTATAAAATTAGTATTACAAATAAAAAAAATAAACAAACCCAAACCATTGAGAGTATGTCAAATCCTCCGCTTACCGCAGATCATTTGATTCAAATAAAAGATCTAAATAATGACGGATACCCTGATATTATCTTAAAGGGCTTTCCTGTTGCAGCATCGGCAATTAATGGCAATGAACTTTACATGTTTAATCCCAAAACTGAACAATTTGTGGAAACTGAAGATATTACACAGCTCGGGGAAATTCATGCTAATAGAAAAAATTGTATTTATGTTGATTATCGAAAAAATGCAATGGAATACGCTCAAGACCATTATTGCTGGCGTAATGGAAGATGGAATTTTATTAAAACCAAGTGAATTTTTATAAGAGATAAAAAATAAGAACGGCTGTTAAAACCAGCGACTTTTATTCTAAATAAACAACTTAAGGTATTTTAAACTCACAAGGCCGTCTGAATATTTCAGACGGCCTTTTTTATTCAAATTCAACAATCATTTTTATCATTAGTCGCAAGATACCATCTACTCATTCCTAATGAAAAAAGTACAAATTTAATAGAAAATATACACCTTCAAACTTAATCGCCTTTAAGAAACGAATGCACGTCTTTCTTCACATCCTCAAGAAAATCGGCAAAATAGCGCTGATTATCCCTATTTTTGCTCTATTGTATTTTTTATCTGCTTGGATTATGGCTTCATTGCCGCTTAATGAAGAGCAGCCAAAAGGGGAAATTACTTTATTTTTAGTCAGTAACGGTGTGCATACTGATGTAGTCATGCCGCTGAAGAATGATATTTTTGATTGGTCGGATGTCGTCAATCCAAAAGACACGCTCACTGCTGATCCTCAAATAACGCATATCGGTTTAGGCTGGGGGGAGCGCAATTTTTATTTATACACGCCTGAATGGAAAGATTTGACGTTCTCCAATGCTTTAGGTGCATTAAGCGGGCTGAACCGTACGCTGATTCATGTTACTTATTATCCTTTTGAACCACGAGAAAATAGCCACGTCGTCAAATTTATGGTCACGCCTGAGCAATACAGGAATTTAACCAAATCGCTCTTGGCCGGTTTTCAACAAGAAAATGGGCAACCCATCTTGCTAAAAGGAGTTCATCATCAATCTAACGATGCTTTTTACGAAGCCAAAGGGCGCTATCATTTATTCAATACTTGTAACACTTGGCTGAATGATAAATTGGTGAAAAGCGGCCTGAAAGGCGTTTATTGGACTCCTTTTTCTTCGCCTTTGCTAGAACAATACCGATAGCCTCCACGCTTCTCAATTTTTGGGTCTATGTAAAACTTCAGGCCGTCTGAACCTTTTCAGACGGCCTGTATTTTGATAAAAACCCACAGCCCTTTATTATATAAATGAAATTTTTTAATAGCATTAAATATTAATTTTTATAAATAAACTGATTTTAAATTCTATAAAATAATTAAAATAAAGAAATTTTAGAATAAAATTGCTAAAACAAAAAACTAAGCCTTGTTTAATTCTGCTAAAACCTGTAACCTGTATCAAAAATAAACAAGAGAGTTCATCATGTCCCAACACCACCCTACCGACGATATTAAGATCAAAGAAGTCAAAGAGTTACTCCCTCCAATCGCACATTTGTATGAGCTGCCTGTTACGCCTCAAGTTGCCAATTTGGTTTATAAAACACGTCATGAAATTGCGGATTTGGTTCACGGCCGTGACAACCGTTTGCTGGTCATCATCGGCCCATGCTCGATTCACGATACTAAGGCGGCGGTAGAATATGCGCAAAAATTGCTGCCCTTGCGCAAAAAATATGAGAAAGAGCTGCTGATTGTAATGCGCGTGTATTTTGAAAAGCCGCGTACAACCGTTGGCTGGAAAGGCTTGATTAACGATCCGCACTTGGACGGTACGTTTGACATCAACTACGGCCTGCGCCAAGCGCGTCAGTTGTTGCTGACTTTGAACGAAATGGGCATGCCTGCTTCGACTGAATTCTTGGACATGATTACGCCGCAATACTACGCCGACCTGATTTCTTGGGGCGCAATTGGGGCGCGTACGACTGAAAGCCAGGTACACCGCGAATTGGCCAGCGGCCTCTCCTGCCCTGTCGGTTTTAAAAACGGTACGGACGGCAATCTGAAAATCGCCATCGACGCCATCGGTGCCGCCAATCATCCGCACCACTTCTTGTCTGTAACCAAAGCCGGGCATTCCGCGATTGTCCACACCAGCGGCAACCCTGACTGCCATGCGATTTTGCGTGGCGGTAAAGAACCTAATTACAGTGCGGAACACGTTAAAGACGCGGTTGCACAGCTTCAAAAAGCCGGCGTAAGCAGCAAACTGATGGTGGACTGCAGCCATGCCAACAGCCGTAAAGACTTCCGCAAACAAATGGATGTGGCGCGCGATGTTGCGGCGCAGCTGAAAGCCGGTGAAGAAAACATTATGGGCGTGATGGTGGAAAGCCACTTGGTTGAAGGCCGTCAAGACAAGCCTGAAGTTTACGGTCAAAGTATTACGGATGCCTGCATCGGTTGGGATACAACTGAAGAATTGCTGGCCCTGCTTGCCGAAGCGAAAGGTTACCAAGCGTAAGTGCGAAATCATTAAAAAGACCGGATATCTTCCGGTCTTTTTTGTGTCTGTCATTTTGATTTCTTTGCTCAAGATACCGAGCAAATTTTAGTCAGGTTTAACATCAAAACAATATGAGAAAAATTCAGGCCGTCTGAAAACCTGATAATTTAGGTTCTCATACAGCCTGCACTATTTTTCTTTTCAATTAAAACGTATGTTTAACCGTTGCAGTCACACTACGCGGCGTGCCGTAAACGTGAATATCCGGCATGGGGCGGTAGCGTTTGTTGAACACGTTTTCAAAGTCCAAACCGATGCGGGTGGATTTGCCGATTTTGTAATGCGCGGTCAAGTCCAGCGTAGCGTATGGGCGTTGGGTCAGTGCGGCAGAGGCAGCCGGATTGATATTTTCGGGATATCCATCATCCAGCGTATGAGTGAGGCTTTGCCAGTTGACGTTTGCACCTAAGTTCAAACGGTCGGTTATGTCATACGCAGTGAAGAGCTTGAACAAATGAACAGGATAAGACGCATGCAATTGGTTGCCTTCGCTGTCTTTGATTTTGGAATGTGCATAAGAAGCATTAAGCAACCATCTGTCGTTCAAGCGTCCGCCAATGGCAAGCTCGCCGCCTTTGGTCGTAGTTTTATTGACCGCGCGGAAGTATTCTTCGCCGTTCGGAAATTCTCCTGCTTTAACACCCACATGATCGCGTTTGTTCATAAAGACGGACGCGGAAGCATTCAGACGACCGTCAAACCATGAGGCTTTCAAACCGGTCTCGTAGGTTTTGCCGCGTTGCGGTTCGAGCGCCACGCCGTCTTTGGTCAGGTTGCGCACTTGTGGGCGGAAGATGGTGGTGTAGGACGCGTAGGCAGTCAGGTTGTCGTCTAGATCATAAGTTACACCCAAATAAGGAATGAAAACTTTTTGTTTGTGGCTGCTGTAAGCGAATTTGTTACGGTCAGTGCTGTAACGGTACCGCCAATCTACAAAACGTCCGCCGCCGATAAAGGCAAGCTTGTCGGTCAGTTTGAAACGGGTCGAGCCGTAAACCGACAGGTTTTTCATATCGGTAAAACCGTCGCGCAAATACGGCATATCGGGCTGCGCAACATTGCCGTCAAATTGGCGCAAATCAGGAATAATCGATTCGCCTTCCTGATAGAAAGACAGGTTTTCTCGGTTGCCCTGATAGCTGATGCCTGCATTAAATTCATGCGAACGGCCCAGCGCCGGATAATCACCGTCCAAAATCAGGGAAAAATCTTGGTCGCGGTATTTGCTGCGGTCGCGATCTGAAGTGAAAAGCGCAGAGTAGTCGGGTTTGATTACGAATGCACCGGCGATACCTGAAAGGATGTCGCTTTTACCTGTCAGATAGCTGTAATCGCCCGTCAGCCTCCAGCCGTTGGCAAACTCATGGCTGAGGGAAGTGAATACTTCGGCGCTGTTGTCTTTGCCGTATGCCCAGCGTGCAGATGAATTGTTGCGCGGCGAAGATTCAAACGGCTTGAACCCGTCTTTTCGGTTTCCTGCTACGGTCAGATAGCTGAAAGGCGAGCTGCCGGTATTGCGGAAACGGTGGATTTCCGTACCGATATTCCACTGAGTCTGAGGGGCAATGTCGTAGGAGAGAATGCCGTAGAACGTATGATTGTGGCGCGAAGTGTTCGGCAGGTAATCGCCTCCGTGGTCGCTGACCCAAATAGTGCGGCCGCGCAAGGTATTGTCTGCATTTAAAGGCTGATTGGCATCAAGGACGAAGCGGTAGTGCTTCCACGAACCGACACCGGCTTCGACGCTGACGGCAGGTTTGGCAGTCGGTTTTTTGCGTTCCAAAGCAACCGTACCGCCCGGCTCGCCCATACCGCCGTTGGACAAACCGCTTGCGCCGCGTACGACGACGACTTGGTCATACAATGCGCTGTCCAGGTTGTTGGTGCCGCGGCGGATGGCTTTGTAGTCGTAAAGGAATTTGGGCGCGCCGTCCACGGTAATACTGTCAATCGCCTGACTGCGCGAAATAAACTCGCTGTGACCGGAGACGTTGTTGCCCATTTTGCTGTGGAACACGCCCGGTGTTTGTTTCAATACGTCCTGCAAGCTGTCCAAGCCTTGGTCCTCGATTTGTTTTGCCGTTACGACAGACAGGGATTGCGGTGTTTCACGTTGGGTCAGCTTGATGCCTGTGGCTGCAGATGAGGCGGGGATGGTGTAGTTGGAAGTAGTCTGTTTTCCGACACTTTGGACGGTAACTGTCGGTAAATCGACACGCTCTTGCGGCTGGGTATTTTCTACTTCGATCGCGAAAGAATACGCCGAACACAGCGCCAGACTGACGGCAAAGCTTAATTTGCCATAGGGAAATACAGGTAGTGACATAGCCTCTCCAATTAGCTTATCTTTACAATTTGGTCGCAGATTCTATCAAAAAGATGTAGTCCGATAAAACTATGTTCTAATCACTATTTTCTAAGTATTTCGTTTAATTCAAAATATTTATTTTTAATCTAGAACCAATTAACTAAAAAGGCCGTCTGAAAACCTGATGATATGGGTTTTCAGACGGCCTTAATCTTTTTTATTACAAGGTAATCAGTCTGCCAATTTTCGTGCCAACTCTGCCAAACGCTTACCTTGCGCAAAGGCAATATCGTTTTCTTCGGCAGTCAATGCCGGCTTGCTGTCGTGGCCGGAAACATGGCTTGCGCCATAAGGCGTGCCACCGCTTTGGGTATTGCTGAGCGCGGACTCGGTATAGGGAATGCCGCTGATGACCATGCCGTGGTGCAACAGGGGCAGCATCATGGTCAGCAGGGTGCTTTCTTGGCCGCCGTGCAACGAAGATGTGCTGGTGAATACGGTGGCAGGTTTACCGACGAGTTCTGCGCCGAGCCAAAGGGGAATGGTGCCGTCGATAAAGTATTTCATCGCGGCGGCCATATTGCCGAAACGTGTCGGGCTGCCGAGCGCAAGGCCGGCGCAGTTTTTGAGGTCGTCGGCAGTCGCATATGGTGCGCCTTCGGCGGGAATGGCTTTTTCAACGGCTTCGCAAACGGTGGAAACTTTGGGAACGGTTCGCAACACGGCTTCGCAACCATCCACGCTTTCGATACCGCGTGCGATTTGGCGGGCAAGGTTGCGCGTGCTGCCGTTTTGGGAATAAAAGAGGACGAGGATTTTCAGGGGATTTGGGTTCATTTGGGGTTTCCGTTACAATGCTGTCAGGTTTCAGACGGCCTTTTAAATACTCGGGCCGTCTGAAAAGAAAAAATTTCAATTTAGAAGTGGGAAAAGGTTATGCCGTTTTCGCAATGGTGGCAAGGTTTTTTAAAGAGTAAAGGCGTGGCGTTCGCTTGGTTTGTCGTGCGCCGTTTTGATGAGGAGCGTGTACCGCAGGTAGCGGCAAGCATGACGTTTACGACGCTTTTGGCTTTGGTGCCCGTGTTGACGGTGATGGTCGTCATCGCTTCTGCCTTCCCCGTTTTCGACCAATGGTCGGGGGAATTTGTCTCTTTCATCAACCGCACCATCGTTCCGCAGGGCGCGGACATGGTGTTTGACTACATCAATGCGTTCCGCGATAAGGCTACCAAGCTGACGGCGATCGGTAGTGTGATGTTGGTCGTAACCTCGCTGATGCTGATTCGGACGATAGACAATGCGTTCAACCGGATTTGGCGCGTCAATTCGCAACGGCCTTGGATGATGCAGTTTTTGGTGTATTGGGCGTTGCTGACGTTTGGGCCTTTGTCTTTGGGCGTGGGCCTGTCAGTCATAATCGGCCAGGTGCAAGTGGTGGGTGGCTCGGAATGGCTGAGGGTTATAACCGCAGTTTCATTTATTACGCTGCTGCTGTGGGGTTTATACCGCTTTGTGCCCAACCGTTTCGTGCCTGCCAGCCATGCTTTGGTCGGCGCAGCCGTCACGGCGTTTTGCTTGGAAACGGCACGCTTTTTGTTCGCTTGGTACATGGGCAACTTTGACGGCTACAAATCGATTTACGGCGCATTTGCCGCAGTACCGTTTTTCCTGTTGTGGCTCAACCTGTTATGGACGCTGGTATTGGGCGGCGCGGTTTTGACCTCGTCCCTTTCCTACTGGCGCGGCGAAGCGTTCCGCCGCAGCCTGGATGCGCGCGGCCGCTTTGACGATGTATTGAAAATCCTGCTGCTGCTCGATTCTGCCCAACAAAACGGCAAAGCGTTGCCGGTGCAGGAGTTCAGACGGCATATCAATATGGGCTTTGATGAATTGGGCGAGCTTTTAGAAAAACTGGCGCGACACGGTTATGTCTATTCCGGCCGTCAGGGCTGGGTCTTGAAAATGGGGGCGGAGTCCATCGACTTGGCGGAGCTGTTCAAACTCTTCGTCTACCGTCCGCAAACGCTTAATAAAGACAAGGTCAATCAAACAGTTGACCACATTATGCAGCCCTGCTTGGAAACCTTGAACATGACGCTTGCCGAGTTCGGCGCCCATACGAAAAAACAATCCTCTTAAACCTGACGCCGTCTGAAAGCAAAAATATCAAGTTTCAGACGGCCTTTGCTATAATCGGCACACTACTGAATATTACATTCGACCTACAAGGATAAATAGATGAAAACACCAGCCCTACTCTCTCTGCTCGGTCTGATTCCATCTGCCGCCTTTGCCGCCCACGGCGTAGGCCTTGGCCAACCACCCAAATATCCGGCCAACTTCACCGCTTTCGAATACGTCAATCCCAACGCCCCCAAAGGCGGCACATTTACCACGCCTTTCCTCGGTGCTTTTGACACGCTCAACCCCTTTACCCTCAAAGGCAACCACGAATACGGCATCAGCATGCTGACACTCGACACCCTGACCGAGCAAAGCATGGACGAACCGTACGCCGTTTACGGCCTGATTGCCGAAGACATCGCCCTGGCTCCGGACGGCCTTTCCGTTACCTTCAAAATCAACCCCAAAGCCAAATTCCACAACGGCGACCCCGTTTTGGCCAAAGACGTTGCCGCTTCATTTAACATCCTGACCAAAGACAAAGCCGCCGCCCCCATGTACCACTTCTACTGGAGCGACGTGGCCAAAGTGGAAACGCCCAGCGACCGCACCGTCGTGTTCCGCTTCAAACAGCGCAACTCAGAATTGCACATGATTCTCGGCAGCCTGCCCGTCTTCTCGCATAAAAGCTATCCCAAAGGCCTGGCCGCCGCACCCAACAGCCTGCCGATCGGCTCCGGCCCCTACCGTTTTGCCAAAGCTGAAAACGGCCGCATCAGCGAGTTTGTCCGCGACAAAAACTACTGGGCGCAAAATCTGCCCGTACGCAAAGGCCGCTACAACTACGACCACATCCGCATCAAATACGTCAAAGACAAAGTTGTCCGCATCGAAGGGCTGAAAGGCGGGCAATATGACTTCGTACAAGAAAACGTCGCCCGCAACTGGGCGCGTGCCTACTCCGACGAAGTCCTCAAAAAACGCAATCTGTCCAAACACGAATGGGTACAAAACAGCACAGCCGGCATGCAAGGCTTCGTTATCAATATGCGCCACAAGCCTTTGGACAATATTTACGTCCGCCGCGCCTTGATTGAAAGCTTCGACTACGAAAGCGTCAACAGCCGCATCTTCTACGGCGCATACCGCCGCACCGACAGTTTCTTCACCAACAGCACCATGGCCGCAACCGGCAAGCCTGACAGCGCGGAAACCGCATTGCTCAAATCATTGGGCGCCAAACTGCCCGACGGCGTATTGGATCAAGACGTCCCTATGCCGCCGGTTACCGATCCCAAACTGGGTGTGCGCCCGAACCTGCTCAAAGCACGCGCCCTGCTTGAAAAAGGCGGCTATCAATACAAAAACGGCAAAGCAGTCGACAAACAAGGCAAACCGCTGACCTTTGAATTCCTCGCCCCAAGCAAAAACTACGAACGCATTACCGCCAAATGGCAGCGCGACCTCGCCAAAATCGGCATCACCATGAACGTGCGCACCGCCGATTCCGCCGTGTACCAAAAACGCATGAACGACTTCGATTTTGACGTGACCACCGGCTACTACGGCAACAGCGAAAGCCCCGGCAACGAGCAATACGACTACTTCAGCTGCGCCGCCGCCAAAACCGAAGGCAGCCGCAACCTATCCGGCGTCTGTCATCCTGCGGTTGAAAAACTGTTGACCCATTTCAACAGCTTTACCAACCGCAAAGAGCTGCAAACCACCTCGCGCGCGCTCGACCGACTGATCCGCCACCAATACACCATCGTTCCAAACTGGTTCGCCGACCGCTACCGCGTCGTGTACCGTAACGATGTCGGCATTCCGTCCAAGCTGCCGAAATACTACGACCCCATCACCTTCGCCATGACCGCAGGCTGGAAGAAAAAATAGTCGCATTTCGACAACACGTCCAAGTGTCTGACAAGCCCTTGGCGTGTAGTCCTAAGCATAGAATCATAAAATCTTGTTGTTTGTTTAAAAACAATCAATCGGCTGATTCCTAACAAACATAAAAGAAAAAACAACTTAAAGCCAAAACAAAGGCCGTCTGAAACATCCGTTAGCAAAATCATCTGTAACGGAACATTTCAGATGGCCTTTTCGTCTCTTTTCAATCCATTTTCGCAACCGAAGCAAAATATCGGAAATGAACAAAAAATTGCAAAACAATGCCCTCAACTTTTACAAAACCGTGTACACTGCAAGGTAAGAGTTTGAATTATAAGGTTAATCTTAATAAAAACTACAATCATCCAAATTTAACCCAAATCAAGCGTTCATATAACAGACAAAAGGAACAATAATATGGAAATCAAGCGTCTCTCTACCATTCTCAAACTGATTGCCAACCCCGAACGCATGGCCATCCTCTTTCTGCTGCTTGACGGCGACCGCAGTATTACCGAACTGGCACAGGCACTCGACTCCTCCCCGACCGGCATCGCCAACCACCTCGCACGCCTGCGCACCGAAGGCATCATCGATTTCACGCGCTACCACCGCATCATCGAATACCGCATCATCTCCGAAGAAGCCACTACCATCCTCAATACCCTGCGCACGCTCAAAGACCCAGCAGCATAAACAAATTATTCCACATCGCAACATCAAGGCCGTCTGAAACATCAGCTTTCAGACGGCCTATCCCTTTCAGCCCATATCGAAAAATAAACCAATCCGCTATACAATACCGCTCATTCCCACAGGCGCAATCCGCTGCCTTCCCACCCAACAGCACACACGGAAACATCATGAAAATCGCCACTTGGAACGTCAATTCCCTCAACATCCGCCTACCCCAAGTACAAAACTGGCTGGCCGACCACCAAGCCGACATACTCGCCTTACAAGAACTCAAACTCGACCAAGACAAATTCCCGGCCGCTGCCCTGCAAATGATGGGCTGGCACTGCGTCTGGAGCGGCCAAAAAACCTACAACGGCGTCGCCATCATCAGCCGCCATGAACCACAAGACGTACATTGCGGCCTTCCCGCCCTACCCGACGACCCGCAACGCCGCGTCATCGCCGCCACCATCAACGGCGTGCGCGTCATCAACGTCTATTGCGTCAACGGCGAAGCCCTGGACAGCCCAAAATTCCAATACAAAGAACAATGGTTTGCCGCATTGACCGAGTTCGTCCGCACCGAAATGGCCGTACACCCCAAACTCGTCCTGCTCGGCGATTTCAACATCGCCCCGACCGATGCCGACTGCTACGACCCCGAAAAATGGCACGAAAAAATCCATTGTTCCTCCATCGAAAGACAATGGTTTAAAAACCTGCTCGACCTCGGCCTGACCGACAGCCTGCGCAAAATCCACCCCGAAGGCGCGTTCTACACATGGTTCGACTACCGCGGCGCCATGTTCCAACGCAAACTCGGCCTGCGCATCGACCACATCCTCACCAGCCCCGAACTCGCCGCCACCCTTACCGACGTCACCGTCGACCTAGAAACCCGCGCTCAAGAACGCCCCAGCGACCACGCGCCGGTGATCGCCGAGTTTGACTGTTAGATTTTAAAGCAATATAAACAATAAGGCCGTCTGAAAACTGGATTTCAGACGGCCTTTGCACTAAGAGGTTTTCAGACAACGTTTGAGGTTGTCTGAACGTTTGAAATAATGATTTGAACAGCAAAAAACGCGTGCGTGCGTACCGCACACACCCTACACTTCAGTTTTAAAGTTTGTGCCACCGTAGGTGGGGTGGCACGCGGTTGGTAGAGAAGCGGACTACGGCTTGCTGCTTTTTAATAACAAGTTACAAATGCTAATTCATCAATCACAATATATTTTTTATTATTTTGCGATATTTTTAAATCTCCCAAACATAAAATATAGGATCCCACTAAATCTTCCACATCATTGATATCAAATCGTTCGAAGAAAATTCGTTGCATTTGTGACGGCAAGCATAGACTAACATCATCTCGCGTACCAGAATTAAGCCAAATAGCCTCATAATTTCCCTCTTTAACATCAGCAATTTGCCCCCAGTATCCACAAAACCGGTCTATATGAGTTTGGTTAATCTCATGGAATGAGACAAAAAAATTAGATATAGTTCGAATTTCATCTTCAATTTCAATCTCTTGTTCTGAAACTCGAAACGCTGGATTAATAACTAGGCTTCTTAACATAGTACTTAAACGGCGATGGGCTACTGCATTAGGACGATTACCATTTCCTCTAAATCGTACTCCTCTCCCTGCTCCATTTTCATTCATATCATCATTAATATGATTTACCGCTTCTGCTGCACCATAGTTAAGGTCTAATACAATCCGCTGCCCATCATTATGCAAAACATCTTCATCATCATTTTCTCCATTGATCAATCTACTTAATGGAGCACTTTCAATACACCCATCATTATGAGGGCGAGCTCCAAAACAGGCAGCCTGCCCATTTCTAGCCGCTTTTCTAAAAAAAGCGGGAGCATGGCAAGTCGGACATTCAAGGAATCTCCTTAATTGAGAGATAGTCCCTATATCAAGTTGAGAAAATTGATACGCATTGTAAGTTTGGTTATTTATAGTACAAAAAGCATTATCCATCACAGCTCCTCTAATTTATTTAGATTGAAGATCATCTTTATATAAATTGGACTATTTACATAAATTTCAAGAATAATATCAAACTTATCCGTCACTCCGCTCCAAAAAGCAAATTCTCCTTAATCCCCCGAATCCTATCCCTTAACACCGCCGCCTCTTCAAACTGCAAATCCCTGGCTGCCTGCTGCATGGCTTTTTCCAGTTTGGCGATTTCTTTAATCGCGTCTTCTTCATTGTGGATTTCGCCGACTTTGACCTTGTTTTTGCCTTTCAGACGACCTTTGCCGCTGTCTTCTTCGTGGTACACGCCGTCGATGATGTCTTTGACTTGTTTTTTAATCTGCTGCGGTACGATGCCGTGTTCTTCGTTGAATTTAATCTGTTTTTCGCGGCGGCGTTCGGTTTCGTCGATGGCGGCTTTCATGGAGTCGGTGATTTTGTCGGCGTACAGGATGGCGACGCCGTTCACGTTGCGCGCGGCGCGGCCTATGGTTTGAATCAGGCTGCGGTGGGAGCGCAAGAAGCCTTCTTTGTCGGCGTCGAGGATGGCGACGAGGGAGACTTCGGGGATGTCGAGGCCTTCGCGCAAGAGGTTGATGCCGACGAGTACGTCAAACAGTCCGAGCCGTAAATCTCTAATGATTTCAACGCGCTCAACGGTGTCGATGTCGCTGTGCAGGTAGCGCACTTTGATGCCGAGTTCGCTGTAATAGTCGGTGAGTTGCTCCGCCATGCGTTTGGTGAGGGTGGTAACGAGTACGCGTTCGCCTTTTTGGATGCGGTCGTTGATTTCGCTCATTAAGTCGTCGACTTGGGTGGCAACAGGGCGGATGATGATTTGGGGGTCGACCAACCCTGTGGGGCGGACGACTTGTTCGACCACTTGTCCGGCGTGTTCTTCTTCGTATTTGGCGGGGGTGGCGGAAACGAAGACGGTTTGCGGCATGACTTTTTCAAATTCGTGGAATTTGAGCGGGCGGTTGTCGCGGGCGGAAGGCAGGCGGAAGCCGTAGTCGACGAGGTTTTGCTTGCGCGATGCGTCGCCTTTGTACATGCCGCCGATTTGGGTGACGGTAACGTGGCTTTCGTCGATGAACATGATGGCGTTGTCGGGCAGGTAGTCCATCAGTGTGGGCGGCGGTTCGCCTTCTTTTTTGCCGGAGAAGTGGCGGGAGTAATTTTCGATGCCTTTGCAGAAGCCCATTTCGTAGAGCATTTCGAGGTCGAAACGGGTGCGTTGTTCGATGCGTTGTTGCTCGACGGGGCGTTGTTCGCGGGCGAAAAATTCAATGCGTTCGCGCAATTCTTCTTTGATGGACTCGCAGGCGCGCAAGACGGTGTCGCGCGGGGTAACGTAATGGCTGGACGGGAAGACGGTGTAGCGGCCGACGCGCTGGTGCAGGCTGCCTGAAAGCGGGTCGAACATATCGAGACGGTCGATTTCGTCGTCAAACAGGCTGATACGCAAGGCGTTTTCAGAGCTTTCGGCGGGGTACACGTCAATCACGTCGCCGCGCACGCGGAAGCTGCCGCGTTTAAAGTCCAAATCACCACGTTCGTATTGCATGGAAACGAGGGTAGCGATGATGTCGCGCTGCTCGATGGTGTCGCCTTCTTTGACGGATAGTACCATTTGTTGATACTCGGTCGGGTCGCCAATACCGTAAATAGCGGACACGGTGGCGACGATAATCACGTCGTTGCGAGTCATCAGATTTTTGGTGGCGGAAAGGCGCATCTGCTCGATGTGTTCATTGATTGCGCTGTCTTTTTCGATGAACAAATCGCGGCTGGGCACATAGGCTTCGGGCTGGTAATAGTCGTAGTAGGAGACGAAATATTCCACCGCATTTTCAGGGAAAAACTCGCGCATTTCGGCGTAGAGCTGGGCGGCAAGGGTTTTGTTGTGCGCCATGATGATGGCGGGGCGGCCGCTTTGTGCAATGACGTTCGCCATGGTGTAGGTTTTGCCCGAACCTGTTACGCCGAGCAGGGTTTGGTAGGCAAGGCCGTCTGAAAGCCCTTCGAGCAGGCCGGCAATGGCAGTGGGCTGGTCGCCGGCGGGCGGGAAGGGTTGGTGGAGTTTGAAGGGGGAATTGGGGTATTGAATGACTTCCATAAGACGGCCTGTTTTATGTTCAGGTAAAGAGAGGATTATAACAAAGGGCCGTCTGAAAATTGATAGTGTGCCAATCTGACGAAACTAAATATTTCATCTCCTTCCTTAGCTAACTGAGATTGGTTGTGTTAGCAGGAACAATACTTGGATGCTGGGCTGGGTCAGCTGGAGCGAATAACCCCTCCCCCCAAAGGACGTGCCTGAGCACGTCCTTTTTCTTTATCCGCATTC
>NZ_JBQCWB010000008.1:0-81244 GCF_051957775.1 Neisseria sp. P0016.S008 | reverse complement strand
CAACCTTCCTACGCTATCCATACATACAAAAAACACAAAACAAAGGCCGTCTGAATTGCTCTTTCAGACGGCCTTTTGAGGTTTCTATCTTTATATTTTTAGTCGGCGAACTGTTTTTTCATTCGTTCGCGTCGCTCTTGCGCTTCTACGGATAATGTCGCGGTCGGACGTGCCAGCAGGCGTTTAAGGCCGATGGGTTCGCCGGTATCGGCACAGAAACCGTAATTACCTTCGTCGATGCTGCGGATAGTCGCTTGCACTTTATTGAGAAGTTTACGCTCGCGGTCACGAGTGCGCAGTTCTAAAGCGTACTCTTCTTCTTGAGTAGCTCGGTCGGCAGGATCGGGGGCGGATTCGTGCTCTTGAAGATGGCCGGTAGTGGTGTTTGCATTTTCAATCAGTTCTTCTTGCATTTTAACCAGTAGTTCGCGGAAGAAGGCCAATTGGTCGCTGTTCATGTAGTCCTCTTCAGGACCATCCCAGTTTAAAATATCTTGTTCTGTCAGCTTTGCCATGGTGTCTGCTTTCGGTTTGTTGTTAATGATTTGGATGCTACGGGTTTGCTTTTATTGGGTTTTCTTAAATTTCCGTTTTGGAAATTGGGCGAATCATATCATGTTTTACCTATTCATTTGTTCTTTATATTTCGATTTGCACTTTTTTGCACTACCTTACACCTAAATGTATTAAAGCGCTTTTTAGGACGTTGTATTTTTGGTCGTTAATACCTGCTGCGTTTTCAGACGGCCTATTGAAGCAACCATAGGTTGGTTTGCTGGATCAGTTGGGGAAACCATCGGGCCAGCCACAACCATAATAAGAGTGCCAACAAACTGCCTGAAAAATCGTACCGTCCTGCGCGTAAGAAGGAAAACGGTTTGAGCAATGGCTGCAGGATTCGTTCGATGGCATAAGTCAACGGCGAATAGCGGCCTTGTATGCCGGACACCATCCTAATAATCAGACCGATAAGTAATGTATAGGCCGCGGCTTTCAGCATATGGAGTGCGGCAAACCAGAAGTTTGCCAAAATCAGCTTATTGCTGATGGACAGAGCCGGCGAGATGAAAATAATGGCGGTACAGGCAAGGTAGTACACCAGAAAACCTGCGGGCAGGCAGTACCAATCGGTTTTCTCGCCGCTTGGAAATGCTTTTTGCCAAGGTTTGGTCAGCCAGCCTGTTGCCTGTATGCTGAATTTGAGCAGGGGGTGTTCTGCTGCCAATCCTGCGTATCGGAGCAAAAAGCGCGTGATACACAGGATGGCAATAGCGTCTGCCAATAATAAGAGCAAGTCGCCGCGCATGTTCAGACGGCCTTATATTGTTGCGCCATTTCTTGCGAACGTTTGACGCAGGCTTCTACGCCCTGTTCGATGGCTTCGGCAACGTGACGGGCTTTGAAGGTTTCGATGGCTTCGTGTGTCGTGCCGCCTTTGGAAGTTACATTTTGCTGTAATTGGGCGAATGCTTCGCCGGTTTGTTCGGCCAAAGCCACTGCGCCTTTAAATGTGGCGAGGCTCAGTTCGCGTGCGTCTTGTTCGTTGAAACCTTGTGCCAAAGCCGCGTTTTGGAGCGCGCCCAAAAGATAGAAAACATAGGCGGGGCCGCTGCCACTGATGCCGGTAATATTGTGGAGTTGCTCTTCCTCGTTCAGCCAAACGGTTGTGCCGACAGAGCGCATGATGCCGTCGGCGGCTGCACGGTCGGCTTCTGAAACGCCTGCATCGGCAAACATACCGGATACGCCCAAACCGATTTTGGCCGGCGTATTGGGCATGATGCGTACGATACGGCATGTACCGCCCAGATAATGGCTGAGGGTATCGATGGACAAACCTGCCGCTACGGACAACACCAGCGCACCATTCAAACGGATGTTTTGACAGGCTGCCTGCATGTCTTGCGGTTTAACGGCGAGAATGAGGACATCGTCCGCACTCAATTCGGGCAGGTTTTCAGAAGTGGCTACGCCCAATTCTTGCACCAGTTGCGCTCGTCTCTCAGCGCCGCGTTCGACAATGTGGACACGATAGCCGTCTTGTTTGACCAAACCGCCTGCAATGGCAGTCGCCATATTACCGCCGCCGAGAAAATAGATATTCATATATATGTCACTCCTTTGTGATATCGATCAGGCCGTCTGAAACTGCTGTCTACCCTGTTCAGACGGCCTATTACTTTTATTGAGGATAATGCCGCTTGCCGAAAATCGCGCTGCCGATGCGGACATGGGTTGCGCCGCATTCTACCGCGATTGGCATATCGCCGGACATACCCATAGACAAAACATCTGCTTCAACGCCTACCGCATTCAACTCAGCCAACAGCCGTTGCATGGTATGAAACTGGCTGCGCAACTCATCGTCGCTGCTATCGGCCTTGGCCACACACATCAATCCGCGCACTTTAATATTCGGCAACTTGGCCACTTCAAGGGCCAGCGTAACCGCTTCATCGGGCGTCACGCCGTGTTTCGCCTCTTCCGCGGCAATGTTCACTTCAATACACACCTGCAACGGCGGCATTTCAGACGGCCTTTGTTCGCTCAAGCGCCGCGCCGTTTTCAGACGGCCTATCGTATGCACCCAATGTGCGCGTTCGGCCACAAATTTGGTTTTATTGGACTGCACATCGCCGATAACGTGCCAAACAATATCCGGCAAATCGGCCAGCGTTTCCGTTTTTTCAAACCATTCCTGAATATAGTTCTCGCCAAAATCGCGCTGACCGGCCGCATACACTTCGCGGATATCGTCTGCCGGAAACGTCTTACTGACCGCTACCAGCTTCACCGCACCCGCAGGCCGTCCGGCAGCCTCAGCCGCCTGTTCAAGCGCCTGGCATACGTCCTGATAGTTTTGTTGCAATACCGACATGGTTTTCTCCTTTAACCCGTTCATCACTCGGCATTTTGAAAATTTTACTTGGTCGAACGGATTTATCTATTTAAAATAAAGCGATTTTATTATTCTAAACCAAAATAAGGCCACATTATGCAGATTACCGACTTACTCGCGTTCGGCGTGAAAAACAAAGCCTCCGACCTCCATTTGAGTTCGGGCATTTCCCCCATGATACGCGTACACGGCGACATCCGCCGCATCAACCTGCCCGAGATGAGTTCGGAAGAAGTCGGTACCATGATTACCTCGGTCATGAACGATCACCAACGCAAGCTCTATCAACAGGATTTTGAAGTCGATTTCTCATTTGAGCTGCCTAATGTTGCCCGTTTCCGCGTCAACGCCTTTATGACCGAACGCGGCCCGGCCGCCGTATTCCGTACCATTCCGAGCACCGTCCTGACGCTGGAAGAATTGCGTGCGCCGCGCATTTTCCAAAAAATTGCCGAAAATCCGCGCGGTTTGGTCTTGGTAACCGGCCCGACCGGTTCGGGTAAATCTACCACGCTGGCGGCGATGGTCAACTACATCAACGAAACCCAACCGGCCCACATTCTGACCATCGAAGATCCGATTGAGTTCGTCCACCAAAGCAAAAAGGCGCTCATCAACCAGCGCGAGCTGCATCAGCACACCCACAGCTTCACCAACGCCCTGCGTTCCGCCCTGCGCGAAGACCCCGACGTGATTTTGATCGGTGAGATGCGCGACCCTGAAACCATCTCCCTCGCCCTGACCGCCGCCGAAACCGGCCACTTGGTTTTCGGCACGCTGCACACAACCGGCGCCGCCAAAACCATCGACCGTATCGTTGACGTATTCCCTGCAGGCGAAAAAGAAATCGTGCGCTCCATGTTGTCCGAATCCTTGCGCGCCATCATTTCCCAAACCCTGCTGAAAACCCGCGACGGCAACGGCCGCGTCGCCGCACACGAAATCCTGATTTCCACACCGGCCGTGCGCAACCTCATCCGCGAGAACAAAATCGCCCAAATCAACGCCGCCCTCCAAACCGGTCAGGCTCACGGTATGCAAACCCTCGATCAAGCCCTGCAAACCCTTGTCCGCCAAGGCACCATCAGCCCCGAGCTGGCACGCAGCAAGGCGCAAAACATCGAAAACCTCTCTGTTTTCTAAATTATACTCAGGCCGTCTGAACCCCATCATCCCGTTTTCAGACGGCCTTTCAGCCTGACCGAATACCCGTTTTAAAGAGAATCATCATGAGCGACCTCGCCCCTCTGCACGACCTGTTAAGCGAAATGGTGCAAGCCTACTCACAAAAAAACCAAGCACCGCACATCCCCACCCCGGCCGAAATCGGCACGCATCTTCATCCCCTGCTCGACCGCATGTGTGAAGAGGCCGAAAAACGCAACGCATCCGACATCTTCATCAGCGCAGGCTTTCCCCCTGCCATTAAAGTCGGCGGCACCCTCACGCCCATGCCCCACAAAGCGCTGACCGGCGCGGACACCGCCGCCATCGCCGAATCCACCATGAACCCCGACCAGCTCGAAGCCTTCAACCGCGACTGGGAAATCAACTATTCCGTCCAATCGCGCAGCAACACACGCTACCGCGTCAACGCCTACCACGAGCAAGGCCGCGTCGGCATGGTATTGCGCCGCGTCAGCCAAGACATTCCCGAGATGAAGACCCTCGGTTTGCCCGAAAAGCTCCAAGAGCTTGCACTCGCGCCGCGCGGCTTGCTGATCCTCGCCGGCCCGACCGGTTCGGGTAAATCCACCACCATGGCCTCCATGCTCAACTACCGCAACCAAAAGCTGCCCGGCCATATCGTTACCATCGAAGACCCCATCGAGTTTATCTACAAACCTTGCCGCAGCATCTTCACCCAGCGCGAAATCGGCATCGATACCGACAACTGGAAAATCGCCGTTCAAAGCGCCATGCGTCAAGCACCCGATGTTGTCTGTATCGGCGAAGTCCGCAGCGAAGAAAGCATGGAATATGCCCTCCAACTGGCTCAAACCGGCCATCTGTGCGTGTTTACCATCCATGCCAGCACAGCTTCCCAAACCATCGAGCGCATCATCAACTTCTATCCGGAAGACCGGCGCCAACAGGTTTTGATGGATTTGGCGTTAAACCTTGTCGGCATCATCGGCCAACGCCTCACCATCAAGAAAAACCGCCAACGTACGGCCGTTACCGACCTCCTGCTCAACACTCCGGCCATGCAGGACTTGATTTTCAAAGGCGAATTGCTGGAAATCCGCGACCTGATGGCACGCTCCGGCAGCAACGGCATGCAGACATTCGACCAAAACCTCTTCAACCTCTACGCACAAGGCCAAATCGAACTCAGCGAAGCCCTGCGCCAAGCGGTTTCCGCCAACGATTTGCGCCTGCGCATCCAAATGCACGACGAGGGCAACAATACCGAACGCCTCTACGACCGCATCAGCGACCTCAACCTGATGACCTAATGGCGTAAGCCAAAAAAAGGCCGTCTGAACGGATGTGGAAACGAAATCAAGTATTTCCCCGTATCCGTTCAGACGGCCTTATCCTATTTCAAGCATTCTGAAACCGACTGAAAATCCTGTTAAAATCCAGTCATTCACCTCATAACGAATAATAAACAACACCAGCATGAAAACTCCACCACTCAAACCTCTGATCATTGCTTCCATGCCCGTCTTCGCCAGCGTGTTCATCGCCGCCACCCTCGTTTGGCATTTCGACACGCCCAAACTCGCCATGCCCTTCGTACTCGGCATTATTGCCGGCGGTTTGGTCGATTTGGACAACCGCCTCACAGGCCGTCTGATAAACATCGTCATCACCGTCGCCCTGTTTACCCTCTCCTCACTACTTGCCCAAAGCACCATCGGCACAGGCGTTCCCTTCATCTTGGCCATGACCCTGATGACTTTCGGCTTCACCATCCTCGGCACCGTCGGCCTCAAATACCGTACCATCGCTTTCGGTGCGCTCGCCGTCGCCACCTACACCACGCTGACCTACACACCCGAAACCTACTGGCTGACCAACCCAGTCATGATTCTGTTGGGCACTGTCCTATACAGCGTCAACACCCTGATCTTCCAAATCATCCTGCCCCACCGTCCCGTCCAAGAAACCGTTGCCAACGCCTACGACGCACTCAGCAACTACTTCGATGCCAAAGCCGACTTTTTCGACCCCGACGAAGCCGCATGGTTGGGCAACCGTCAAATCGACTTGGCCATGAGCAACACCGGCGTAATTACCGCCTTTAACCAATGCCGCGGCGCACTTTTCTACCGGTTGCGCGGCCAACACCGCCATCCGCGTACCGCCAAAATGCTGCGCTACTACCTCTGCGCGCAAGACATGCACGAACGCATCAGCTCCGCCCACGTCGATTACAGCGAAATGACCGAGCAGCTCAAAAATACCGACCTCATCTTCCGCATCCGCCGCCTGCTCGAAATGCAAGGCCAGGCGTGCCGCAATGTTGCCGCCTCCCTGCGCAACAACAAACCCTACGCATACAGCAAACGCCTCGGCCGTGCCATGGAAGGCTGCCGCCAATCCCTCAGCCATTTTACCGAGACCCATGCCGACAATGCCAACCTCCACAATATCCGCCGCCTGCTCGACAACCTCAGCAGCGTCGATTACCAACTGCGGCAACTGCAAAACGATGCGTCCCTTGCCGACAACGACAACGCCGACACCCGCATCGCCGCCCTTGAAAACACCAAGTTCCGCAATATCGGCGAGACCGTCCTCAGCCAACTCAATTTCGACTCCAGCGTATTCCGCCATGCCACCCGCCTCTCCATCGTCGTGGCTGCGGCCTGCATCATTGTCGAAATCCTCCATCTTAATCTCGGCTACTGGATTCTGCTGACCGCCCTTTTCGTCTGCCAGCCCAACTACACCGCCACCAAAAGCCGCGTGTACCAACGTATTGCCGGTACGATTCTCGGCGTAATTGTCGGTTCGCTCGTCCCCTACTTCACCCCGTCCGTTGAAACCAAGCTCTGGATTGTCATCGCCAGCACCACCCTGTTCTTCATGACCCGAAGCTACAAATACAGCTTCTCCACCTTCTTCATCACCATCCAAGCCCTGACCAGCCTATCGCTTGCCGGTTTGGACGTGTACCACGCCATGCCCATCCGCATCATCGACACCATCGTCGGTTCCGTTATCGCATGGGCCGCCGCCACCTACCTCTGGCCCGATTGGCGTTACCTGACCCTCAGCCATACCGCCGCCCAAACCATCACTGCCAACGGCAGCTATCTCGACGCCATCCTCGACCAGCTGCAAAACGGCAGCCGCGACGATTTCGACTACCGCCTCACCCGCCGCCAAGCCCACGAAAGCATCGCAGCCCTCAGTAGCACCCTGTCCGACATGAGCAGCAACCCGAAAAAATACCAAGACCGCCTGCAAGACGGTTTTACCCTGCTCAAAACCAGCTATGCGCTGACCGGCCACATTTCCGCGCTCGGCGCATACCGCGACCAAGTCCGAATCGACGGCAACGACGGCTTTGCGCCCTATGCCAAGCTGACCCACCACATCGCCGAGTTGCTGACCCAAATGCCCCAAACCGACCCCGAGGCTTTTGAAACGGCCATGACCCAAATCCGTCAGGAATTTGCCGAGCTTGAGCAAAACACACAAGCGCAGCAAGACCATATCCTCAAACACCAGCTCGACCTGATTATCCGCCAGCTTACCCCGTGCTATCAGGCATTGCACCGACAAGTCGACGTAGAGGCCGTCTGAAAAGAGCCGGATGCTTTCCAGCCTGTTTAGCAACAAGTCTGCCCATCATCGGCGTTGAATCCAGCTAAACACTTCCTCAAATAAAAACCACAAACAAAAGGCCGTCTGAAACCTGATTTCCAGATTTCAGACGGCCTTTATTTTTAACAATCGATATTAAAACCGATTATGCGCCGCGTTTTTCCAAAGCAGCAACGGCAGGCAACTCTTTGCCTTCCAAGAACTCAAGGAACGCACCGCCGCCGGTAGAGATGTAGCTGATTTGATCGGTTACGCCGAATTTGGCAATCGCCGCCAAAGTGTCGCCGCCGCCGGCAATCGAGAACGCATCGCTTTGGGCAATCGCTTCGGCCAATACTTTGGTACCGCCGGCAAATTGGTCAAATTCAAACACGCCGACCGGACCGTTCCATACAACCGTACCGGCAGCTTTGAGCAACTCGGCAAGTGCGGCGGCGGATTTCGGACCGATGTCTAAAATCATATCGTCTTCGGCAACATCGGCAATGTCTTTCACCACCGCTTCTGCATCGGCGGCAAAGACTTTAGCGACAACCATATCAGTCGGCAGCGGAACAGAGCCGCCTTTAGCCGCCATTTTCGCCATGATTTTTTTGGATTCTTCCACCAAATCGTGTTCGGCCAAAGATTTGCCGATGGCTTTGCCTTCTGCCAACAGGAAGGTATTGGCAATGCCGCCGCCGACGATGAGTTGGTCGACTTTGTCGGCCAAAGATTCGAGGATGGTCAGTTTGGTAGACACTTTGCTGCCGGCAACGATGGCGACCATCGGATGAGCCGGTTGTTTCAGGGCTTTGCCCAAAGCGTCGAGTTCGCCCGCCATCAACACGCCGGCGCAGGCAACCGGTGCGGCTTGGGCAACGGCTTCAGTCGAAGCTTGGGCGCGGTGGGCGGTACCGAATGCATCGTTGACGAACACGTCGCACAAAGAAGCGTAGGCTTTGCCCAGCTCCAAGTCGTTTTTCTTCTCGCCTTTGTTGATGCGCACGTTTTGCAGCATCACGACATCACCGGCGTTCAAAGTCGGTTTGTTTTCACGCCAGTCGTTCAATACTTTCACGTCTTTGCCCAACAGTTTGCCCAAATGCGCGGCAACAGGCGCTACATCGTCTTCAGGATGGAATTCGCCTTCGGTCGGACGGCCGAGGTGGGTCATCACGATCACAGACGCGCCGTTGTCCAAGCAGTATTTGATGGATGCGAGCGAAGCGCGGATACGGGTGTCGTCGCTGATGTTGCCGTCTTTGAACGGTACGTTCATATCGGCGCGGATCAGAACGGTTTTGCCTTGAACATTTTGTTCGGTCAGTTTCAAAAATGCCATGATGATTCCTTTGTGATGGTTGGAAACGGGAATGTTTGGAATTATCCGCGAATGAGGGGCGACGGTAAAGATTGGCAACGGCCGCGCTTGATGTGAATCAGCAGATAAAGCCCAGGCCGTCTGAAACATTCGGCCAATCTTTCAGATTTTCCGCTATACTTTGGCGATTGATTTTCATTTTACGGATTAAACCATGTTACGCCGAATTGCTTTAATGTTTGCCTTCGCGCTGCCTGCTGCCTCATGGGCGCAGACGCTTTCTGAAACCCTGCCCAACGGTCTGAAAATCATCGTCAAAGAAGACCACCGCGCGCCTGTGGCCGTTTCGCAGATTTGGTACAAAATCGGCAGCGTGGATGAAAAACCGGGCAAAAGCGGCCTGAGCCACGCTTTGGAACACATGATGTTTAAAGGCACAAAAGACGTTCCCTCCGGCGAATTCAACCGCCGCGTATCCGAGCTGGGCGGGCAAAACAACGCCTACACCAGCCGCAATGAAACGGTGTATTACGAAAACGTCGCCGCCGCCAACCTGCCAGAGATTCTGAAGCTCGAGGCAGACCGCATGCACAACCTTAACTTCAGTGACAAAGAATTCCTCAACGAGATGAACGTCATCCGTGAAGAACGCCGCCAGCGCACGGAAGACACGGCCGACGGCAAAATGTGGGAGCAAGCCTATCTTGCCGCCTTTACCCAACCGTCCATGCGCGCCTCCGTCATCGGCTACATGAAAGATTTGCACACCCTAAAAGCAGACGACCTGCGCGCGTGGTACAAACAATATTACGCACCCAACAATGCCGTATTGGTCATTGTCGGCGATGTTGATGCCAAACAAACGCTTCAGACGGCCGCCAAACTCTTTGGCGATATTCCGGCCAAAGCCCAGCCGCCGCGCAACAAACTCCATACCGAACCCTATTTGCGCAAGCCTGTTACGGTCAAAGCCACTTCTCCGGTCACACACCAGCCGCTGATTGCCATCAACTTCCGTGTGCCGAAACTCCAAAAATTCGACGACACGATGCCTTTTGCCCTCGACGTCCTCTCCGATATTTTGGCAGGCAACGCGTCCAGCCGTTTTGATAAAAACCTCGTGCGCGGCAAGCAAACCGCATTGAACGCAGGAACGCATTACGACATCATCAGCCGAGAGATGCCGCTGTTCAGCGTAATGGCCATGCCTGCCGAAGGCGTGAAAACCGATACCCTGATTGCCCAGCTGCGCCAAGAAATCAAAGACATTGCCGACCACGGCGTTTCCGAAGAAGAATTGCAACGCGTCAAAACCCAGGCAGCAGTCAGCGAAATCTACGCCAAAGACTCCATGTCTTCCCAAGCCTCCATGATGGGCCGCCTCGAAGCGCGCGGTTTCCAATATACCGACGAACAAGAAATCCACCGCCGCTTACAGGCAGTCAGCGCGCAAGAAGTACAGGCCGCCGCCCGGATGTTGACCGACGAACGCATGAGTACCGTCATCATCGAGCCGCAAAAACCTGCCGCCGCGCCAAGCAAAAAAGCCGCCAAACGCCGATAAACATCAGGCCGTCTGAAAGCCCATACCCTTTCAGACGGCCTTAACAGAAAGCCACAACATGAAACCCACCCTGCTCGCCCTTGCCCTACTCCTGCCCTTAAGCGTCCAAGCCGCCACCAACATCCAACGCTGGCGCAACCGCGACGGCACTCAAATCCTCCTTGTCGAACGCCACGAAAACCCCATCATCGACCTTGAAGTCAGCTTCAAGGGCGCAGGCAGCGTCGCCAATCCGGACGGCAAAAGCCAAGTTGCCGAATTTACCGCCTCCCTCCTGACCGACGGCACCCAAGAACTGGACGAAGAAGCCTTCAATGCCCAAGCCGACAACATCGGCGCGCACATCAGCAGCGACAGCAATGCCGAAAGCGCATCCGCAGGCTTCCGCAGCCTCAGCAAAGCCGACATCCGCGACAAAGCCGCCAACTTGCTCAACCACTCGCTGACCCGTCCGCGCTTTGACGAAGCCGTTTTCCGCCGCCGTCAAATCCAATCCATTACCGGCTTGCAACAACAGGAAACCACCCCCGACTACACCGCCACGCGCGAACTGACCAAACTCATCTACCCGAACCACCCCTACGGCAGCGGCGCAAACGTAACCGTTGACAGCCTCAAACGCGTTAGTCTGGACGACATCCGCGCCTTCCACCGCACCCACTACGGCAAAGACAACGCCATCGTCGCCATCGTCGGCGACCTCAACCGCAAACAGGCAGAGCAACTGGTCGAGCGCGTCCTCAAAGACCTGCCGGCCAAAGCCACCGCAACCCACGCCATCCCGCCCGTTCCCAAACAAACCACCCAACGCCGCGACATCCCCTTTGCCGGCACACAGGCACAAGTCCTGCTCGGCACTTCCCTCTTCAAACGCCATGACCCCGACTATTACGCCCTCGTTGCCGGCAACTACATCCTCGGCGGCGGCGGTTTCGACAGCCGCCTCATGAAAGTTTTGCGCGACCAACACGGCTACACCTACGGCGTATACAGCAGCCTCGCCCCGGCGACAGAAGAGGGCACGTTTACCGTTTCCTACTCTACCCAAAAGAAAAACACCAAAGCCTCACTGGCCGACACCCAAGCCGTCATTGAGCAGTTTATCGCCGAAGGCCCGACCGAAGCCGAGCTGAGACAGGCCAAAGCCAACATCGTCGGTGGCTTCCCCCTGCGCTACGACTCCAACGACAAACTGCTCAACTACCTGAGCCTGATCGGCCTCTACGACCTGCCCAACGACTACTTGGAAGCCTACCCCAAAGCCATCAACAGCCTGACCGTCGAACAAGTCCGCGACGCATGGCAACGCCGCGTTAAATTCAAAGACCTCAACACCGTCATTGTCGGTGCAGAATAAAACGCTTTAAAACAACAGGCCGTCTGAAAGATTTTTCAGACGGCCTTTAGCTTTGTTTAAAATCAATCAAACCATTTGTAGATAATTGGTAGAATTTAAGTCCTCTTTTTACATTTTCTTTTGATTTTACTTAAGAAATCCTCGCTCCATGTGATTGGGATTGCACGATTTGTTTTTGTTGCTCCTCATATTCAATTTGTTGTGCTGTTTGCTGAATTTGGCTCAGGCTTTCCTCTACCGGCGTCTTAGCCGCTTCCCACATATCTACAGAAGCCATTATTAATCCGGGGGCTCTGTGTCCGACCGAGACTTTCCCATTATCGTTAATATTGATTAAAGACACACTACTCATCTTGTTTTTATAAGCCACTGAAGCTAACGACATCGCAATATTGTCCAAACTATTTGCATCGTAAGCGATGTTTTTCTGGGCACAAAAATCAGCAAAAATCTGTTTCCCTTGATAATAGATTTTTTGGGCGTTTTGCGGCATATCCTCAATAGTTAAAGCCGTTGGTTTATCAATATCCGCCGCGTATTGATCGCGTTCATACCTTTCATCCAAAGACATCATATTCGGATCTTTTTCGATACGGTCACGGGTTTTTTGGTACATTTCGTTGGCATTCTGCTCAATGTCTCGCCAACGCCCCAGCAGGCTTTTATCATATAAGGCTGGTGATTTTTTCAGCTTATTAAATAACCCTCCTCCTTGACGAAACAGAAGAATACCTGTTTCTTCCATCAGAATATCTGGTTTTTCTTGGTTCGATTTCTCCGATTGGAGTCTTTTGAAGTCCTTATCCGTAATATTGACAAATGGCAGCTTGTCGGTATCGGTATAGACGAGCGGGACCGATCTGCCTATACCTTTCGGGTCCAATACGGAATTGAACACTGCATTTGCTTTGCCTACCGCCCATTTCTGAAGTTTTCCCGAAGCGTCTTGGGAAGATGAACCTCCGATGAAGTCGAAGTTGTCGTTTTTAGGCGTGATTCTGAGGTTGCGGATTTCTCGACTGCCGTCGGGTCGGACGAAGAATTGGAGTTTTCTAAGATCATCAGGTGTAACAACTACTTGTGTTGAACCAAAGATAAAAGCACGTTCAACATAGTCTGAAGATGAAGTGTCGATTCCATATTGAGAAATAGCGACAGTAAAACCTTTTCCTGGAGTCGTACTGTAGAAATCATTTTTCCAACTGTTAAATCGTTCTATCCCATAGATTTTATTGCCAATCTCATCGAAAGAATAAGGTGTATTTCTTGCAGGTAAATTCGAGGCTTTAAAAAAATTTTCAAACATCTTGAAATCTGCTGCCGTGGCATATCTGCCTGCACCATTTTTCATATAGTCGGTTGCGTCAATTTTTACTGGTGTACGATTAGCTAATGTTATCGATATTCCCATATCTTCTCTTTTGGGTGGTATCGGGCTATTCCACAAATATTGGGATAAAATTCTATCTACTGTAACATCGGATACAGCTAAAGATTTTTGGTTATCTGACATGATAATGTTGCTCCTCGTTAAGAAGATAAGTTATTTGACATAAAAAGGCTGCCACAAAACATCTCCGCAATTGTTCATGAATAATATTTCTGTAGCGTATTGTTGATACGTTCTCTCTTTATTTACGTCCCATCTATGCAGGCCAGGATCTACACCAGTAAATTTAAAATAAAAATTACCTACTCCGTAATTTTGAATATTGATATTTTGGGGTATGTCATTTTCTGGAAAAATTGCTGCTCCTTCCAAATAGGTAATTAAAGCATCTTTTTTAATTATTGGTTCAGCCTCTTTTTTACTTAAAACTGTACAGCAATCAGAACCATATACATTGGCACCATTCTTACTGGGACCTCTAAGAATCAAAGTAAAACCTTTATTGTCATATTGTTCCAAATAGTTTCTCAAATCATTTTCCTGTCTGATTTCCTTTTTTGAATATTTTGTCAACAGCGTCCCATCCGTCGGGTCTTTCTCCGCCAAAAACATCCTGTCCCATTGCTCATTGGTGTAATCTTGCGGGACAAACCAAACGCTACAAGCTTTTTCGTGACGCACGCAGTCTGCTCCCGTAGAATAATCCCGTCCGCCCTGATTGGTGGTCATGTTGGCCTTATAGGCTTCTGTTTCTCCCAATAACCTACCTGCAAAACTGACCTTTGCTTTCCTGTGTAATTCCTCAGGAGTGTAAAACTTCCTGTCCCGCCAGCAATAGCCTGCCCTGAGTTTTTCCCTGTATTCCTGTTCCGAAACCCCTTCAGGCTTGGGATCTTTGGCAATCAGTTCTTTCCAGTATTGGTATTTGTCGGGCGCGGTATATTGATATATACCGAAGCCTGCTGCCGCCAATGCAGCGATTGCCAGTAGGTATTTGTAGATTTTATTCATTTGCTTGCCTTTAATTAATAATCAAGGTTGTCTAAAACTTTTCAGACGACCTCTTTGTTTGTAAGAAGTTCCAATACAGCATATTGGTTTGCACCATTTTGCATATAGTCGGTTGCGTCAATATAAATAGGTTTTCGTTCGGTAGAGGTTGCCACAGTAAACATATCTTCTTTCTTTGGAGGGATTGCAGCATTCCACAAATAATGTGATAAAACTTTATCTACTGATACTTCAGATACTTTTAACGCTTTACGAGAAATTCCACTTACATTAGGCATATCTTATCCTTTCAGTTTAGTTTTTGATGGATATAATATGGTTGCCAGAGTATATCTCCACAATTATTCATAAATAGGATTTCTGAAAATCTACTCTGATATGTTTTTTCTTTTTTCGTTTCATCTTGGCGTAATCTAGGAATAATCTCTTTGATCTCTACATAAAAATTCCCCACACCATAATCCATAATATTAATATTTTTTGGAATTTCGTTTTCCGGAAAAATTCTTGCAAATTCTATATAGGTAACTAATTCACTATTTTTTATTTTTAATATAGCTTCTTTTTTATTTAAGATATTACAGCAGTCCGAGCCAAAAATAACTTCTTCCTCTTCAGGTGCTCTAAACACCAGGGTAAATCCTTTGCTGCCATAGCCGGTTAAATATTTCTCTAAATCTTCAGTTTTTTCTATTTCTTTTTCCTGATATTGTGGTAATAGAGGATGATCTCTTGGGTCTTTCTTTTCTAAAAAAAGGCTATCCCATTTTCCGTTAGTATAATCTTGTGGGACAAACCACACACGGCAAGCTTTTTTATTACGAATACAATCCTCGCTGGTATAAGCATCCCCAGCCAATGTAGTAGTAAAATCTGTCCGATAAGCTTCTGCAACCCCCAACAACCTACCTGCAAAACTGACCATTGCTTTCCTGTGTAATTCTGCGGGCGTATAAAACTTTCTATCCCGCCAGCAATAGCCCGCCCTGAGTTTTTCCCTGTATTCCTGTTCCGAAACTCCCTCAGGCTTGGGGTCTTTGGCAATCAATTCTTTCCAGTATTGGTATTTGTCGGGCGCGGTATATTGATATATACCGAAGCCTACTGCCGCCAATGCAGCGATTACCAGTAGGTATTTGTAGATTCTATTCATTTACTTGCCTTTAATTAATAATTAAGGTCGTCTGAAACTTTTCAGACGACCTTTTATCGTTCAAGCTAGGCTTTACTCAACCGTTACCGATTTAGCCAAGTTGCGCGGTTTGTCCACGTCTGTACCGCGTGCGAGGGCGGCGTGGTAAGACAGGAGCTGCACGGGGATGGTATGCACAATCGGCGAGAGTACGCCGACGTGGCGTGGGGCGCGGATAACGTGCACGCCTTCGGTGGCGTTGAAGTTGCTGTCGAGGTCGGCGAAGACGAACAATTCGCCGCCGCGTGCGCCGACTTCCTGCATATTGGCTTTTACTTTATCCAACAGGCTGTCGTTCGGGGCAATCACGACAACGGGCATGTTCTCGTCCACCAATGCCAACGGGCCGTGTTTCAGCTCACCCGCAGGATAAGCTTCGGCGTGGATGTAGGTGATTTCTTTCAGCTTCAACGCGCCTTCGAGGGCAATCGGGAAGTGGATGCCGCGGCCTAAAAACAATGCGCTGTTTTTCTTAGCAAATTTTTGCGCCCACGCGGCGATTTGCGGTTCAAGGTTGAGAGCGTGCTGGATACTGCCAGGCAGTTGGCGCAGCTCTTCGACGTATTCATGCGCTTTTTCGGCGGAAACAAAGCCGCGCTGTTTGCCCAGCGTTACCGCCAAGCCGAACAATACAACCAGTTGCGTAGTGAACGCCTTGGTGGAGGCGACGCCGATTTCTGCACCGGCGCGGGTATACAGCACCAATTCGCTCTCGCGCGGCAGGGCGGATTCCATAACGTTGCAGATGGACAGGCTGTGTTTGTGTCCCAAAGACTGCGCGTATTTCAGGGCTTCCATGGTATCCAAGGTTTCGCCGGATTGGGAAATGGTGATGATCAATTGTTTCGGATCGGCAATCACGTCGCGGTAGCGATATTCGCTGGCGATTTCGACGTCGGTCGGGATTTTGGCGATGGATTCGAGCCAGTACTTGGCGGTCAGCGCGGCGTAGTAGGACGTGCCGCAGGCGAGGATTTTGATGCTGCTGATGTCGTCGAACACTTCGCGTGCGTTCACGCCGAAGTTTTCAGGTTCGAAGCCGCCGTCAAGGAAGACTTCGGCGGTATCGGCGATGGCGCGCGGTTGTTCGTGGATTTCTTTTTGCATGAAGTGGCTGTATGGGCCCAACTCCAAAGAAGCCAGAGACAACTCTGACACTTTAATCGCGCGTTCGGTTTGCGCACCGGTTTTGTCGAGCAGTTTTTCGATACCGTTTGCGTTCAGCAGGGCGATGTCGCCGTCTTCCAAGTAAGCGATGCGGCGGGTAAAGGCGATGACGGCGGATACGTCGGAAGCGATAAAGGTTTCTTGGTCGCCCAAGGCCACCAACAGCGGACAGCCCATACGCGCAACAACCATTTGTTCAGGGTTGTCTTGTGCGATAACGGCAATGGCGTATGCGCCGTGGAAACGGGCAGTCGCAGCTTGGACGGCTTCAAACAGTTTGCCGCCGTTTTGTGTGTATTCGTGGTTGACGCTGTGGGCGATGACTTCGGTATCGGTTTGCGATTCGAAGGTGTAACCCAACGCTTGCAGGCGTTCGCGTTCGGCTTCAAAGTTTTCGATGATGCCGTTGTGGACAACCGCGATCATGCCGCCGGAAATGTGGGGGTGGGCGTTAGGCTCGGTTACACCGCCGTGGGTTGCCCAACGGGTATGGCCGATGCCGATATGGCCGAACACGCCTTTTTCGCGTGCCGCATCTTCCATCAGCTGCACACGGCCGACACGGCGGACGCGTTTGATTTTGCCGTCCATGTTTACGGCGATACCCGACGAATCGTAGCCTCGGTATTCAAGGCGTTTGAGACCGTCGGTCAGAAAATCGACTACATTGTGATTGGCGCGAATAGCACCTACGATACCGCACATATAAGTTCCTTAGTATCAAAAGTTTGAGAAAATCTACGCCACTGACTTTCAGACGGCATAGGGGATTACTTCAATTTGCAACGTCATTATTATCCAAGGGAACGACCACCAAAACTTTGCTCATTTGCTTTCTGTTGTACTTCTTGAGCCATATTTTGTTGTTCTTGTATTATTTTTTCTTGAACTTTGGCATCTAAAGCAGCAACAATATTTTTGTTATCGGCAATAACTTGCTTAGTAAATGAACCATCTTTATCACTTATAAGATTATCAATTAGTGCGCTAAAATCATCACGTGAAACCTGAGCACTTACTTTTTTACCTTCTTCTCGTTTAATTTTATTAATAGATTTCTCAGGATCATTAAATAATTTTCTAATTTCATCATAACTATTTTTTTTATCTCCTTCTAATTTCGAAGGATTTTCAAGAGGATTCGTTTTAACACTATCCCACTCATCAAATAAAATATTATTTTTTCCCATTTTATTTAATTGAGAAATTAGAATTGCACCTAAGACAGCTTCTTTTCTACCAGTTTCTATATAGTCATTCTTGGCCTCAAGAATACTATCAATTCTATTATTTACCTCATTAACTGAATGAAATTTACCATTTTTAATTTCTTGTAATACTGTTCTCCCATTGCGTTCACTTTGATTGTAAAGTTTTGAAGTTACTGCTACTAATTGTATTTTGTCATCAAAAGACAATTTTTTATATAACTCTGTCTCTTGCAAAGGAGTAAAAATATTTTTCTCAATCTTATTAATCTGTTTTACATCTCGGGTATGAACCCAAGTAATTCCATCTTTACTACTGAAGAATTGATCAAATCTAGCCTTAAACTCAGCTGGTAACGGTCTTCCATCTTCTTTTTTTATCTCTCTACCTGTCCTTCCTAAATCATGAATAATATCCTTTTCTTGTTTTTCAGAAAGTTTCCATTCAGGTTTTGTCTCTAAAGCCCATTTTTGATATGCATCAACCAAATCTTTTACAACTTCGGGATGCTGTCCTAAATCGGTTTGTATCGTTCCGATAGAATATCCACTATTCCCAACAGGATATAATTTCCCATTTTTAGTATTTGCTGCTATAACTAATTTATAAGCATTTGACTTGGATTCAGAAGAAACACCTACTGCAAAATAAGCTATTGTTTGAAAATCTTCTTTACTTAATGTTTTTTGTTGATTATTCGACACCATGATTTAAAAATCCTTATTTAACCAAAATAAATTCATTACCCTTTTTATATTCTTTATTATTGTTTTTATAATATTCAATAATTTTATTATTATCTATAATAAAATAACTTTCGTTATTGTTATATTTAGGACAAGATTTATACCAGTTATTTCCCTCATCAGAACAATAACTTAAAAATAGTTTATTTCCCTTTACATATCCTTTTAATTTTCCACTTCCCCCGCTACCTGTCGAAATTCCCTCATTCCATACTCCTGTAACTGAATTACCCTCCTGCTTAAGAACCAATTCTTTCCCTCCCACAGTATCTCCAATCTGATCAGTATATGACCAAGTACCAGAAAAAGATGATGGACGAGCACATGCCATCAACGAGATTAATAAAAAAATTGAAATATACTTTTTCATTTCTTACTCCATAAATGCTGCTTTTACCGTTTATGAATAACTCTATACCCATTTTCTCCAGCTTTACTTGTCCTCGCGCATAAATCATTTCCGCAACGAACAATATCTGCTTGATTAATCCGTGTAACCATATCTGCATCAATTTTCTTACTCTGAATAATACCCGAATAAAACCAAACCAATGCAATTCCCCCAATAACCAACGTTGCCAATGTCAACGATGTAACCCATACTGAACGGGAAGAAATTTTATTATTTTCCTCCTGTACTTTCCGAAGGTAGCCATTAAACTCTCTAACTTGATCTGCCATCTGATTACGGGCTTTTTCCATATCTTTTACATAAGCATAAACAGCTTGAGAGACTTCTTTTGTTACTTCCTCCCTAATCATCTGAACAAGCATACGACGTTGTTCAATTAAAGATTTGTCTAACTCATTTCGAACATCATTCACAAGTTTTTCACTATTGTCTCGATATGCAACCATTAATCTAGATGTCTCGATAACCAAACTTCGAGCTTGTTCTATATCAGTGTTTTCTTCCATTATACGTCCTATAAGAATTAAGTCTTTCTTATTTTCAGGCGGTTTTACTTCTTATCGCCTTTTTCCGGACGCACCCAGCCTTCGATGACGGTTTGGCGGGAACGGGCGAGAACGAGTTTGCCGTCTTCGCAGTTGTGGGTAATCGCACTGCCCGCGCCTGTCGTTACTTTGTTGCCGAGGGTGACAGGGGCAACCAGTACGCAGTTTGAACCGATGCGCACTTCGTCGCCGATGATGGTTTTGTGTTTGTTCACGCCGTCGTAGTTGGCAATAATCGTGCCGGCGCCGAAGTTGGTTTTGCTGCCGATCTCGGCATCACCGATGTAGGTGAGGTGGTTGGCTTTGGTGCCGTTGCCGATGGTGGCGTTTTTGACTTCGACGAAGTTGCCGATGTGTACGTCGTCGGCCAGTTTGGCTTGCGGACGCAAACGGGCGTATGGGCCGATTTGGTTGTTTTCGCCGACTTCGCAACCTTCAAAATGGGAGAATGGGGCGATTTTGGTGTTGGCACCGATTTTGGCATTTTTGATCACGCAGTTGGCACCGATTTCGACGTTGTCGCCGAGTTCGACTTCGCCTTCGATGACGACGTTGACGTCAATCACGACATCTTGTCCGTGTTTCAGACGGCCTCGTAAATCGAAACGTGCCGGATCGCGCAGGGTGACGCCTGCTTTGAGCAATTCTTGCGCCTGTTCGGTTTGGAAAATGCGCTCGAGTTCGGCCAGTTGGAGTTTGTTGTTCACGCCGGCGGCCAGATGGGAGGCGCGGACTTGGACGGGATGAACTTTGATGCCGTCGGCAACGGCTTTGGCGATGAGGTCGGTCAGATAGTATTCGCCTTGGGCATTGTTGCTGGAAAGGCTGTTCAACCAAGCTTCGAGTTTGGCGTTGGGCAGAACCAAAATGCCGGTATTGATTTCTTTCACGGCTTTTTGGGCGGCATCGGCGTCTTTTTCTTCGACAATGGCGGTAACGTTGCCGTTGCTGTCGCGGATGATGCGGCCCAAGCCTGTCGGGTCGTTGGGCACGTCGGTCAACAGGCCGACTTCGTTGCCTGCGGCTTCGAGCAGGGTTTCGAGGGTGGCGGCGTCAATCAGGGGGACATCGCCGTACAACACCAGCGTGCGGCCTTCGGCAGACAGGTGCGGCAGGGCGGTTTTGACGGCGTGGCCGGTACCGAGCTGTTCGGTTTGTTCAACCCAAACGACATCGCGTTTGACGGTGTCCAAGACCTGCTCTTTGCCGTGGCCGATGACGACGCAGATGTTTTGGGGATTCAGGGAGGCGGCGGTGTCGATAACGCGCTCAACCATGGGAAGGCCGCCGATGCGGTGCAGCACTTTGGGCATTTTGGAGTACATGCGCGTGCCTTTGCCGGCGGCGAGGATGACGATATTTAAAGCTGTCTGAGCCATGATACGGTTTCCGTTGTCGTTGTTTGAGGCCGTCTGAAAAGTGGGGCAACAAGTGTTGGTTATTTTTCACTCCGTTTCAGACGGCCTTGGGGATATTGTTATTCGGTTGCTGGCTGTTGGTTGGCAAATTGCGGTTTTTGCCAGTGCTGGCCGCGTTCGCCGTGTTCAGCATGATCCGCTTGATTGGATTGGACGGCGCGGCGCTCTGGGCGGAACTGGTTGTAATTCATGTTTTTAGAATAAGTACCGTCCTGATAAACGATAGGTGTGCCGGTAGCATATTTTTGGCGTACGGCGGTACGGCCGGATTCATTGGTGTAGGTTTCCCAAGAGCAACCGGCCAAAACGGCGGCGGCGGTCAGAATTAAAGCGAGTTTATGCATGATGTTGTCCTTGTTTTTAAATGTCGGCAATACCGTGTATTGTACTTGTTTTTGCAAAACTTCACGGCAGTTTTGTGCAAACTTCAAGCAAACCCTGCATATCTTTCGCTATGCCGTCGGCAAATGGCAACGGATGGGCTTTTTCGCCGTACCAAACGGTCTTCATGCCCAAGGCTTTGGCTTGGTGCAGATTGTCGGCGCTGTCGTCCACCATGATGCACTGTTCGGGTTTGACGCCCAATAGGCGGCAGACGTTGAGATAGGCCTGCGGATTGGGTTTGTAGAGCAGGCCGAAGTCGTCCGTGCCGAACAAGCCGTCAAAATGCGCTTCCAAGCCCAACGCTTCAACCAATGCGCGGACATAAAACGAAGGCCCATTGGAAAATACGGCTTTTCGCCCTTTCAGACGGCCTAAAACATTATCAGTTCCATCCATACCCTCCACCTTTACCAAAATTTGCTTAAGTGGATGACTTTCAAGCAAAAATTCATCGATATCAACTTCGGGATGGTGGATTTGCAAACCAGCAAGCGTCGCGCCGTATCGGTGCCAATAATCTTGGCGCAGTTGGGAGGCGGCTTCTTCGGAAAGCTTCAGACGGCCTGCCATGTATTCGGTCATGGCGCGGTTGATGATGTAGAAAATGCCGGCTTCGGCATTGTGCAAAGTATTGTCGAGGTCAAACAGCCAAACGGGAGAATGATTCATATCGTGCCTTGATATGCAGATTTTGTTATGATATTTCGTATTTTACCCGCACAAAGGAAAGAGAATGAAACTGAAATTGTCCGCAGTGGCTCTATTACTGGCCTCGGCAAACCTGTACGCCCAAACCGAAGTGCGTTTGGCCGTGCACAAATCCTTCAGCCTGCCCCAATCCGTCATCGCGCAATTTGAAAAAGCCAACGATGCCAAAGTGTCCGTCATCAAGGCAGGCAGTGGCAACGAAATGCTCAACAAGCTGATTTTGAGCAAGGCCAACCCGATTGCCGATGCGGTTTACGGTTTGGACAACGCCAACATCGGCAAAGCCAAATCCGCCGGCATCCTCGCCGCCAACCAACCCAAATCCGCGCCCGTAACCGCTTCCCTGCCCGATGCGCTGGCTGTCGATTACGCCTATGTTGCCATCAACTACGACAAAAAATGGTTTGAACAGAAAAAACTGCCCCTGCCGCAAACCCTGCAAGATTTGACCAAACCGGAATATAAAAACCTTCTGGTAACCCCGTCTCCCGCCACATCATCGCCCGGCCTCTCCTTCCTCTTGGCCAACATCGGCGGCATGGGTGAAGAAGGCGCGTTCAAATGGTGGGCGCAAATGCGCCAAAACGGCGTGAAAGTCGCCAAAGGCTGGAGCGAAGCCTACTACACCGACTTTACCCAAAACGGCGGCGCTTATCCCCTTGTGGTCAGCTATGCCACCAGCCCGGCTGCCGAAGTCCACTACTCCAAAGGCAAATACAGCACCCCGCCCACCGGCAACCTCTTCCTCAAAGGCGGCACATTCCGCCAAGTTGAAGGCGCGGCCGTTTTGAAAGGTGCAAAACAACCCGAACTGGCGGCCAAACTGGTGAGCTGGCTGCAAAGCGGCGAAGTGCAAAAAGCCCTGCCTGCCGAAATGTGGGTTTATCCGGCTGCCAAAAACACGCCGCTGCCCAAAGTATTCGAGTTTGCCCAAACCCCGAAACACAGCGATTCCCCCAACCGCACCGACATCAACACCAAACAAAAACAATGGGTGAGCCGTTGGAGCAAAACCGTTTTACGTTAAACCGAAAAACTTAAAAACACATCAAGGCCGTCTGAAAAAACAAATCATTAGTTTTTCAGACGGCCTTGTTTTACAATGACCTTTTAAACAACTTCACACGCACACACAATTATGAATTTCGATCTTCAATCCCTCTCCCCCTTCTCCAGTTGGGAACAACTCGCCCAAACCGGCATGTCTTTCGGCACGAACCTGCTGGCCGCCTTAGCCATCTTCTTTATCGGCCGCTGGGTCACCACGCGCGTGGTGACACTGATGAAAACCGCACTGACGCGCGCCAAAGTCGATAAAACGCTGGTCAGCTTCCTCGGCAACGTCGCCAACATCGGCCTGCTGATCCTCATCATCATCGCCGCACTGGGTAAACTCGGTATTCCGACCACTTCCGTGACCGCCTTGATCGGTGGCGCAGGCTTGGCCGTGGCTTTGTCTTTGAAAGACCAACTGTCCAACTTCGCCGCCGGCGTGCTGATTATCCTGTTCCGCCCGTTTAAAGTCGGCGACTTTATCCGCGTCAACGGTTTTGAAGGCATCGTCCGAGAAATCAAAATGGTGCAGACCTCTTTAAGCACGCCGGACAACGAAGAAGTCGTCCTACCCAACAGCGTGGTCATGACCAACAGCATCACCAACCGCTCCTCCCTGCCCCTGTGCCGCGCCCAAGTCGTTGTCGGCGTCGATTACGCCTGCGACTTGAAAGCCGCCAAAGCCGCCGTATTGAGAGCGGCAATCGAGCATCCATTGTGTGTTCAAACCGAAGAACGACCTGCCGTCGTATACATTACCAACCTTGGCGACAGCGCCATCGAAATCACCCTTTGGGCGTGGACGCAAGAAGAAAATCTCGGCCCATTCCGATTCGCCCTGAACGAGCAGATCGTCGAAAATCTGCGCGAAGCCAACATCAACATCCCATTCCCGCAACGCGATGTCCACCTCATTCAGCCGAAAGACTGATTTCAGCTTTCAGGCCGTCTGAAACCCGGCGGGTCAAACGCCCGCCCCATTCCACCCTTTTCCATAAGGAGCCGCCATGTCCCATCTGCAAACCATCGCCGAACACCTGACCAGCCGCCGCCAAACCGTTACCTGCGCCGAGTCCTGCACCGGCGGCCTGCTTGCAGGTGCGCTGACTTCCCTCTCTGGCAGCTCGCAATGGTTTCATCAAAGCTTCGTCACATACAGCAACCAAGCCAAACAAGACCGCCTCGGCGTCATGCCCGACACCTTGCTGAAACACGGCGCGGTCAGCCGCGAGACTGTCTATGAAATGGCACGCGGCGCAAAAGCCGTGGCGCAGGCAGATTACGCCTTGAGTATTTCCGGCATTGCCGGCCCTAGCGGCGGCAGCGCGGCCAAACCGGTCGGCACAGTCTGGTTCGGCCTGGCCACGCCCGAAGGCTCGTTTGAGCAAACCGCGCTTTTCACAGGCGACCGCGAAGCAGTAAGGGCGCAAGCCGTCGAATACGCATTGGCTTTCTTGGCGGAACATTTGGTTTGATAGAAAAAACTCAGGCCGTCTGAAATCTGGAAATCAGGTTTCAGACGGCCTTTCACAAATTAAGATATTTAAAGCTTTAATGGTATATACTTAATCATATTTTTTACTATCAATCGGAAATATAAAGGAAAAATAATGAACAAAACAAAAAAATATACACTGGCCCTTTTAGGTTTTTTTACAACTTTTTTAAGTGCCTGTTCCCAATATGGCGATCCATATAAAGACGTACCGAAAGAAATTAACGGACATCCTGTATACGAGGTGCCGTTCGAGCAGCCTTTGATTATCGACCCGAAGAAGGAACAGGTGTTTTATTTCAAATTGAAAAAAAAACCAAAAGCCCTCGAAACGAACTATGCAGTCTATATTATGGCAATGTTTCCATTTGAAGATAAAAAATATTACGATATTGAAAAGGGAGTGGATATGAATGATTATTTAATTAAAAATAAATTGCTAAATTTTGAAACTTCTCTAACTCATTTAGATAAAAACAAGAAAGAAACTCAAATAAGCCTGAGTAATAATTTTATTCATTATGCTGAATTACCAAAAATTAATAATGATTATGCGAATGCCGTTAGATTCAAGAATAACCAAACTCAATTTGTTGCCGATGAATCTATTGCTCACTCGTCTCACACATTTAATGGAGAAGAATTCAGTATCCGAGAAAATGCGATGGCTTGGTTTCTGATACAGGAAAAAGGAGGTTATTACAGACTTAAAATCAGACCGCTGCAAAACTTCCCTAATTATCCAAAGCTCCGCCTGTCCGTGTCCGTCAATACCCAACCGTATTACAAATAATTTAACCCTGAAATTCTGACCAAAGGAAAAATTATGAACAATCAAAAGAAATACACCCTGACAATTTATGTGGCAGGCGCAGGTACGCCTCTGGAGAAAGACGGAAAACCTTGGATGGAGAATGGCAAGCAACTAACCTCTGATCCAGGTCATGTTTTCTACGGTATTAGCGAAGATGGTGGTCAAACAATCAAGGCCTACGGTTTTGCACCGCCACACGGTTCTGCAAAATTCGATTGGTACTCTCCCGACAAACCGGGCAAAGTTCAAGAGGACGAACATAAAGTTTACAGTCAGCAGGTGTATCGGAAAACTATAGCCATCACACAGGCACAATATGACAGACTTAAAGATTTTGGAGAAGCCCCAAAAAAATATAGTTTTAATTCAGATATCTACAACTGGAACAGCCGAAGCTGCATCGATTTCGTCTATGCCGCATTAAATGCCAGCAACGTTTATTCCACTCACAGCAAAGATTTATACAGGAACGGTCAGAAAATCGGTACGATTAATACTTCCAAAAAAGCGGCAACCAAAGTATTGGGCAATATTCCCGAATTTGAAAAGATCCCGAATACCATTTCCCGTTATCCTGCAGGAAAAAATATCGATGAGTTAATGGAAAATGTATACAAGCTAATGCCTGAGAGAACTTTTATCCAACGATACATTTTAACTGAAAATCAACGCGAACAAGGGCATCGATACGCACAGGTTAGCATCGATGGGGATATTCTAAAAATCAACGATATGCCTAAAACTGCCCAGGCCATCTTCCATCAGTGTAAACAGGCTTTTACTGACTTCTGTGATAAGAAAAATATTGCCTATGATAAAAATGATGTAGATAAAATTGCTATGTCATTAACCTCCGCATGCTATGTAAACAATATGCAGGACGTGTCTTTAATCAATATTAACGATAATGGGAAAGTCTCGGTCGGACACAGAGCCCCCGGATTAATAATGGCTTCTGTAGATATGTGGGAAGCGGCTAAGACGCCGGTAGAGGAAAGCCTGAGCCAAATTCAGCAAACGGCACAACGAATTGAATATGAGGAGCAACAAAAACAAATGGTGCAATCCCAATCACATGGACTGATGCTTTCTTAACTAAAAAGGCCGTCTGAAATCTGGAAATCAGGTTTCAGACGGCCTTTTTATCTATTTAAACCATCGGCGGATTTATACGCCCAAAAGCTCTTTGCCGAGGAAGCTGCCTTTTTCGACACCCGGCAGGACGAAGAAATAGCCACCGCCAAACGGGCTGATGTATTCCTCCAGCGGCTCGCCGTTGAGCAGGTTTTGCACGAAGATGAAGCCGTCGGCAAGGTTGGCCTGATAGCAGATGAATATCAAGCCGACATCGAGTTGGCCGTTGGCGGCGAGACCGCGCGAGTAGTTGAAGGCGCGACGGTAGAGCAGGTGTTTTTTCATGAACTCCGGATCGCGCGGATTGGCAAGGCGCATATGGCTGTCTTTGGGCGTGATTTTGCCGTCGGGGTCTTTGGCGAAATCGGCGGTGTCGCCTTCTTTTTTACCGTCCATGGGCGCGCCGCTGTATTTGCGCCGGCCGAAAATATCGGTTTGTTCCTGCATCGGGGTGCGGTCCCAAAACTCGACAAAGTGGCGGATGAGGCGGACGGCCTGATAGCTGCCGTTTTTCGCCCATGCCGGTTCGTCCAAGCTGTTGGCGGCAACGCCTGTCCACAGGACTTGATCGGCAACTTTGGGATCTTCGACTTTGGGATTGCCGGAGCCGTCGCGGAAACCTAAAAGATTGCGCGCGGCAATGGCGCCGGGTTCGGCTTTAGGGAGCCAACCGTCTATGCTCCAGCGGATGACGGCAAACTGGGCGGTATTTTTGATGATGTCGCGCAGGGCGGCTTGGCAGGTTTCGGGGGAAAACGCGCAAATTTGCAGGCTGAGGTCGCCGTCGCACCAAGATTTTTGGAGTTTGTCATTAGGGAAGTCGCGCATTTCTTGTAGGTGTTTCGGCTTTTTGTCTTTGAGGCCGAAGCGGTCGTCAAAGAGGCTGCTGCCGACACCGACGGTAACCGTCAATCCGTCGGGACGGAATTGTTTGCCGAGGATGCCGCTGCCTGCAGGCGGGAGTTTGTCGTCGCCGTCTTGGTATTCGCCGCCTTGGGTGAGGAATTCGATGCGGGCGGTCAAGGCGCGGAACAAGTTTTCAAGTTGTTTGGCGTCTTTGGCGGTAACGTCAAAGGCACACATGATGCCGAATAGCTGGTGTGGTGTGACAATGCCTGCCTGATGCTCGCCATAACACGGATAGGCCAGCTCGGAATGTTGGTTGTTTTGGGTTTCAGCGGCGGCTTCGCCTTGTTTTTTACCGGCAAAATAACCGGCAACGCCGATAGCGCCGGCGGCAAGGGCAGTTTTGAAAAGGGTTCGTTTTTCGGGTTGTGCCGGTTGTTTGTTTTGGCTCATGGTCTGCTCCTTGGCAGGGAACGGAAAGATTGCAATCGTGTGAAGTAAGGTCGGTTTTCAAGCATATTTTGTGTGGGCGACAATAAGATTCAGACGGCCTTTCAATATCCAAAGGCCGTCTGAAAACGCGTTATCTTATTTCAAACCCAAAATGCCGCGCAGTTTGGCCAAGTCTTCTGCCAAGGCATTAATCGGCGCCTGCAGGGCTTTGCGGTCTTCTTCGCTCAGTTTGTCATACAGCTCGAAACCGTTCGGGGTTTTGTATTTCGCCAAAATGTCTTCAACCTGTTTGAAGTTGGCATCGGTTTTTTCCAACAACGCTTTGTCTTTGGCTTCGATCAGTGGACGGAACAAATCAACGATTTTTTTGGAGCCTTCCACATTGGCTTGGAAGTCGCTCAAGTCGGTATGGCTGTAACGGTCTTCTTCGCCGCTGATTTTGCTGCCGGCCACTTCTTCAATCAGTTCGGACGCGCCGCCGACCACCTTACCCGGAGGAAACGCCAATGCGTCGATTTCTTTTTGCAGTGCTTCGACATCGGTCATCAGTTTGGCTGCAATTTCCTTCACGCCGGATACGTCTTTTTCTACCCAAAGGGCGTGTTCGATACGGTGGAAGCCGGTAAATCCGGCATCTTTCGCACCGTCTTTGAAGTCGTCTTCACGCGCATCGATGACGGGGTCGAGTTCGCTGAAAAGCTCGGCAATCGGTTCGATACGTTCGTAATGGACGCGGGTGGCGGCAAACAGGGATTTGGCCTTTTCAATGTCGCCGGCTTTAACGGCTTCGGTAAAGGTTTTGGTTTTCGCCACCAGCTCTTTAACCTCGCCTTGAACGTAAGCTTTATAGTCGGCGAGCGGTTGGGACAGTTTTTCCAAATCCGCTTCGTTGGCAGTGTCTTTGAAGCCGCTGTCGGTAACAATCAGCTTACCGCGCGGATTTGTCAACAGGCCGCAAGTCATTTCGTATTCGCCCGGCAGTAGGGTAACGGTCATTTTGTCGGATAAACCCGGGGCGATGTTTTCACGCTCGTCCACCACCATCACGCCTTTCAGGATTTCCCATTCCAGCTTGCGGCCGCTGTCGTTTTTAATGTTGAACACGACTTGGCCGCTGGGGACGGTCAATTCCATCGGTTCGCAGGCAGTATCGTTCACACCGATATTGACCGAACCGTCGGCATTGGCGGCAGCGGATGCGCCTGAAGCGGCAGGCGCGGCTTTTTCGGCTTCAGGCGGCTGACACGCGGTCAAACCCAGAGCCAGCATTACAGACAAAGCAGTCAGATTGAATTTTTTCATTTTACTTCCTTCTTATTTAGTTAACGTTTTTGCCGGCGCGCTGCCGCGCAAAAACCAAATCATGACGGGAACCAGATACAGCAGCCAAATCAGGACTTCGCCTTCGGTCGGATGGTCGGTATAGCCGAAGAAACCGCCGAGCAGCACGCCTAAAGGGCTGTCTTCATGCAAATATTTCGATGTGTCGAAAGCAATGTCCTGCATCGCATTCCATACGCCTGCCTCATGCAGCGCACGAAACGAACCGGCCAGCAGACCGGCCGCCACCACAATCAAAAACGCGCCCGTCCAACGGAAAAACTTCGCCAAGTTCAGGCGCATACCGCCCTGATAAATCAGCGTACCGATAACAACCGCCACCAACAGCCCTAATACCGCGCCTATCGGCATAGACCACGTCGGGCTTTGCTGGAACACGGCTAGCAGGAAAAACACGCTCTCCAAACCTTCGCGCGCCACAGCCAAAAACGCCATGCCGACCAAGGCCCAACCCTGGCCGCTGCCGCGGTTCAAGGCCGACTGAACAGAATCCTGAAGATGCTGTTTCATCGAACGTGCGGCCTTTTTCATCCACAAAATCATGTACGTCAGCATGGCCACAGCCACCAGGCCGATGACGCCGACCACCAATTCCTGTTCTTTTTGAGGAATCTCGCCCGTAACGGAATGAATGCCGTAACCGATACCCAAACACATGACCGAAGCCAAAAACACGCCCAGCCAAACCTTCGGCATCAGCTCGCTGTGTCCCGACTGTTTCAAAAAACTGGCAACAATACCGACGATCAGGGCGGCTTCGATGCCCTCGCGCAGCATAATCAATAAAGCAATCAGCATAAAAAACTCTAAAGTGAAACGTTCATTTGTTAACGCATTTATAACGCTTTATGTTTAATAATGCAAATTATTTTTATTTTTTAATAACCCTATATTTATTAAGATTTTTTAAAAGAAAATAACGAACATAATCAATAAAAACTAAAAGGCCGTCTGAATTTTATTTTTTCAGACGGCCTTAAAAACAGTAACTAATTGTAAATAAATAATAAAAAAGTTCCATAGTATAAAATTCTCTATCAGTTATATTTTCAAAATTTATCAAATTTAAAAGGTTGATTTACAACAAAAATTAAAACCACCTTATCTTTTATAGTTGGCATATTGCTGGTGCAATCAGCAATCCATGACATAACAAACGCATAACAAAGGAACCCTCCTATGCCACGTTTAAAACTCCACCAAATCGCTTTGGCTTTGGCCGTTTCTGCCGCGCTGACCGCCTGCGGCGAGAAAACGGCTCAAACAACCGAAACCCCTCAAGCAGCTTCTGCCGCGAGCGCTGCCGATACTGCCGCAAGCACCGCCGCCGTTTCGGCCCCTCAAAATTCCGCCGATATTTCTGCCGAAGACAAAGCCCTGTTGGAACGCGCGCAAGCTACGTTCAAACCTTTGCCTGACTTAGCCGAAATGCAAAAAGTCCGTCCGTTTACCGAAGAACAGGTCAAACTCGGCCAACAACTTTGGTACGAAAACCGCCTGTCCAAAGGCAACACCGTCAGCTGTAACTCTTGCCACAACTTGGCAACTGCCGGCGTAGACAACATGCCGACCAGCGCGGGCCACAAAAGCCAATTCGGCGGCCGTAACGCCCCAACTGCTCTGAATGCCGCCTTGTTGGGCAGCCAATTCTGGGACGGCCGTGCCGCCGATGTGGAAGAACAAGCCGGCGGCCCATTGCTCAACCCTGTTGAAATGGCCAACGCTACCGAAGCCGATGCCGCCGCCAAAATCGCCGGTATCCCTGAATACCAAGAAAAATTCAAAGCCGCATTCCCTGAAGACGGTGCGGTTTCCTTAAAAAACATCACCGCCGCATTGGGCGCGTTTGAACGTACCCTGCTGACCCCGACCCGTTGGGACGACTACCTGAAAGGCAACGTATCTGCCCTGAGCGAACAAGAACGCAAAGGCGTACGCGCATTTATGGACAACGGCTGTATCGCTTGTCACAACGGCGTCAACTTGGGCGGTACCATGTTCCAAAAATTCGGCTTGGTGGACGGTCCTTACTGGAAACATATCGACGATCCTAAACACGACAAAGGCCGTGCGGACGTAACCAAAAAAGCCGAAGACGAATTCTTCTTCCGTGTTCCCGGCTTGAGAAACGTTGAACGTACCTATCCATACTTCCACAACGGCAGCGTTTGGGAACTGGATAAAGCCGTCAACATCATGGCGAAAGCGCAATTGGGTAAAACCTTGGCTCCGGAAGACACTGAAAACATCGTTGCCTTCTTGAAAGCCCTCTCCGGCAATGTTCCAGAGTCTGCCCGAACCATGCCTGAGCTGCCCGTCTCCCACGATGTCAAATCCCAACCTGACAACAAATAAGGTTTAGCATAAAACAAGGCCGTCTGAAAATCCGTTTCAGACGGCCTTTTTGTTGCCGGCCATATGGGCGCATTTGTTTCACGATTCCACACAATATGGTAATCTTGAACCGATTTTCACCATACATCCGAAAGGAACATCATGAGCCTGATTATTGAAGACTTGCAAGAAGGCCACGGCAAAGAAGCCGTCAAAGGCAAAGAAATCACCGTACATTACACCGGCTGGTTGGAAGACGGTACCAAATTCGACTCCAGCCTCGACCGCCGTCAACCGCTGACCATCACTCTAGGCGTCGGCCAAGTAATTAAAGGTTGGGACGAAGGCTTCGGCGGCATGAAAGAAGGCGGCAAACGCAAGCTGACCATTCCTTCCGAAATGGGCTACGGCGCACACGGTGCCGGCGGCGTGATTCCTCCGCATGCGACCTTGATTTTTGAAGTCGAGCTGCTGAAAGTGTACGAATAAGCATTTGACGCTTCAAAAGACCGAGGCCGTCTGAAACCCGAAGTTTGGTTTTTCAGACGGCCTGTTTTTATCAAGATTCGGTATAATGCCTGTTTTACAAACAAACCATTTCCCAAGGAACCCTCATGCTTTTACCCGAACAAGTCAAAACCCTGATTGAAGGCGTTACCCCTTGCGAACACGTCGAAGTCGAAGGCGACGGCCATCACTTCTTCGCCGTAATCGTTTCCTCCTCATTTGAAGGCAAAGCCCGCCTCGCCCGCCACCGCCTGATTAAAGACGGTCTCAAGCCGCAACTCGAAAGCAACGAATTGCACGCGCTGTCGATTTCCGTTGCCGCCACTCCGGCCGAATGGGCTGCCAAACAGGCTTAATTCGGAATCAAACAAAAGGCCGTCTGAAACTTCAGACGGCCTTTTTGCATTCAAACCCAAGCAGCCTCAGCTTCCGGCCTGCATCTGTTTTTTCGGGAAAAACTGCACCACGTTCTCCCCTTGCGGCAACACCAATTTCTTCACGGCATGGCCGTACACGGTTTCAAGCGTGATGTTCAGACGGCCTTCGCTAGCAAAAATCTTATCCACACATTCCTTTGCCGCTTGCGGATTGCTGAACTTCAACGCATTCCACAATCCCAAGGTTTCCATGTCCTGCCAAAACGTCCCGGCTTTTTTATAGCTTAGCTCAAGCTTGGCCGTGTCGGTTACCGGATCATAAAAGCCGTTGTCGGCGAGCATATCGCCCAAGTCGTGCATATCAATCAGCGTGGGCGCTTCGCATTCGATGCCTTCATGGTTCAGACGGCCTGTCAGCTCGCTCAGGCTGTCGCGGCCAAAGTGTGTGAAAAACAATAATCCGTCGGTTTTCAAAGCAGCGGCCCAGTTTTTCAATACCGGCAAAATATCGTCGGCACGGCTGAGGCTGAGGTTGGCCCACAGCATATCGGCGGATGATTCAGGTAATGGCGCGGTCAGGGCTTGGCAATGTTGCGGAATGGTTTTGCCGGTCAGTTTCTGCCAGAAACCGCCTTTGCGCGCGGCGGCGGAGGTTTTCAAAAAGTCGGCATTCGGATCGTATTCTTCAAACACGGCGTCGGGATAACGCGCGGCCAGCAGGCTGCGGCTGATGTCGGCATCGGCACCAATCAGCATGATGCGTTTGGGTGCATTGCGGACCAGCTGCAGGCGCTCGTCGGTGTCTTGGGCGAGATGGCGGTGAATTTGCCAACGTTTGTCTTGTTCGGTCATGGTGGGTCGTGTCAGCGGGCTTTGCCCGACAATATTCTGTTTTTATGGTTGATGTTTGTTTCAGACGGCCTTTTCGACAAAATTGCGGTAGGTTTCGGCAAATTCGTCGGCATGGCTTAAAAAGGGCGCGTGTGCGGCTTTGTCGATAAGGACCAGCTCGCTGTTGCTCAAATGGCGGTGTAAATATTCGCCCATGCGCGGCGGCGTAATGGCGTCTTTCTGTCCAAACACCAGCAATGACGGCGTCTGAATCAGCGGCAACAGCGGACGCGCGTCGGCATGGTTGACCGCTTCAAGCGCGGCCTGTAAGGCGGAAGGCGTGCCGCAGCGTGCCAAATCGGGCAGCACCCGGTTTAAGATTTCGCCGGAATGGGGCGTGTGCAGCAGTTGCAGTTGTAGAAACTGTTTAATATGTTTGGCATAATCCTGCTGAAATGCACCGACCATCTTGCCCAAGGCAGGTTGTGCCAAGCCTTCCGGATAATCCGTGTCGGCAGTCAATCGGGCAAAACTTGCCGTCAGGCAGAGCGATCGGATTTTGTCGGGATAAAGCGCGGTCAGATACAGGGCAACCAGTCCGCCCAGCGACCAGCCGAGAATGTGTGCCGGCGTGTCGATTTGTCCGGCGAAGGCTTCGGCAACGGCGGCAATATCAAACGGCTCGGTAAAAGGCGCATCGCCGTGTCCGGGCAAATCAAGCGCGCGGACGTCCCAACCGGCAGGCAGGCGCGGTATCAAATCGTCGAATACATGGCGGTTCGCCGCCCAACCGTGTATCAGATAAACTTTTTTGGCGGAGTGTGGCATGAATGTTCTTTCTTGGTGGCGCAATTTGAAACGGCTCAATGCGCGACGTTGCGTATTATGCCACGATTCCGTTTCAGACGGCCTTTGCCGAGGCTGCGCAAACGATTTGACGGAATATTTTATCGACGCGGCACAAAGCTGCCCTTTGTGTTTCCGCCATATCGCGGGCGGGGCAGTGTGCGGCAATTGTCAGAAAAAGCCGCCCGCATTTGATAGAATGTGGGCCTCGCTGTATTACGAACCGCCCGTCAGCAGCATGATACGCGAGCTGAAACACTTGGCCGATTTGGGCATGAGCCGTCCTTTGGCGGATTTGATGTGCCAAAACGCACCGGACTGGCTGGCGACGGAACACTTCGATTTCGTCCTGCCCATGCCTTTGAGCAAAGAGCGGCGGCTCAAGCGCGGATTCAACCAAAGCGAGGCGTTGACGGATATTTTGGCAAAACGCTACGGCTGGACGCTGCTGCCGCGCCACACGGTTTTCAGACGGCATGGCGAGCCGCAAAGTACGCTGAAAAGCGACGAACGTCTGCGAAATATCAAGAATGTATTTGAAATCAAAGCCGAATTGCCGAAGGCGTGTAATATTCTGTTAATTGATGATGTCTTCACCACCGGCTCGACTTTAAACGAATTGGCGAAAACGCTGAAAAAATCAGACGCAAGTAAGATTTTTTGCTGGAGTTTGGCGCGTCCGCCAATGAAAAAATAGCTAAAATTTTTGACACCCATGGAACATTGCGGCATTATGCCACTCTATAAGTGATTGATTTATATGTTTACCATAGTTTTGTACCAACCCGAAATCCCGCCCAATACGGGCAATATTATCCGCCTGTGCGCCAATACCGGTGCTGATTTGCACTTGGTCAAACCGCTTGGTTTCCCTCTGGATTCGTCTAAAATGAAGCGTGCAGGTTTGGATTATCACGAGTTTGCCAAACTGACGGTACATGAGAATTTCGATGATTGCCTCAAGGCACTCGAAGGTCGCCGTATTTTCGCGCTGACCACCAAAGGCTCTACCCGCCCCGACGAAGTTTCCTTCCGAGAAGGCGACGTGTTGCTGTTTGGTCCCGAAACGCGCGGCCTGCCTGCCGAAGTTCTCGACAGCCTGCCTGCCGGACAAAAAATCCGCCTGCCGATGATGCCCGACAGCAGGAGCATGAATCTTTCCAATACCGTCGCCGTCATTCTGTTTGAAGCATGGCGACAAAACGGTTTTGCCGGCGGCGTATAACAGGCCGTCTGAAACCGCTGCGTTATCAACTCAAGAACGGAACCCGTTTTGACTTTTACCAAAAAAACCCTCCTTTCCTTAGCCGCCGCCACCATCGGCGTCCTTTCCATCAATGCCGCCGTCGCCGACAGCGTGGTCCGAGTCGAAAAACTGCATCCTTCTGCCAACCGCAGTTACAAAGTTGCCGGCAAACGCTACACGCCGCTGACTCAAGTCTCCTCTTTCAGCCAAACCGGCAAAGCCTCATGGTACGGCAACCAATTCCACGGCCGTAAAACTTCCAGCGGCGAGCGTTACAATATGAACGCCCTCTCCGCCGCCCACAAAACTCTCCCTATTCCCAGCTACGCACGCGTGACCAATATGCAAAACGGCAAAAGCGTCATCGTCCGCGTCAACGACCGCGGCCCTTTCCACGGCAACCGCGTCATCGATGTTTCCAAAGCCGCCGCCCAACAATTGGGTTTCATCAACCAAGGCACGGCCAACGTCAAAGTTGAGCAAATCATCCCCGGCCAAACCGCCGCTCAAACCATTATTTCCCCAAACAACAAAGAATTTTTTGTTGATTTGAAATCCTTCGGTACCCAACGCGAAGCGCAGGCTTATTTGAACCAGGCCGCACAAAGCCTGCCATCCGACAGCAAAGTCATGCTTGAAAAACGCAACTACGAATACGTTGTCAAAATGGGGCCGTTCAGCAGCCAAGAACGTGCCGCCGAAGCAGGCGAACGCGCCCGTCATCTGAACCTGGCATCCACCATCTGATTTCGTCCGCGTTACCGCTGAAGTTTGATACAATACAAGGCCGTCTGAAACCCGATTGCAAGGTTTCAGACGGCCTTTTTTAATCACAGGGGAACACCATGATCAGCAGGCTCACAGGCAAATTGATTGAGAAAAATCCGCCGCAGGTCGTTATCGACGTCAACGGCGTCGGTTATGAAGCCGACGTTTCCATGCAGACTTTCTACAACCTGCCTTCCGTTGGCGAAACCGTCCATCTCTACACCCAGCTTGTCGTCCGCGAAGACGCGCATTTGCTGTTTGGTTTCGCCTCAGCCGAGGAACGCGCCACCTTCCGCCAACTGGTCAAAGTCAGCGGTATCGGTGCCAAAACCGCATTGGGCATTTTGTCGGCCATGAATGCCGACGAGCTGGCGCAAGCCATCGCCGAGGAAGACGTCAAACGCCTCTCCTCCGCCCCCGGCATCGGCAAAAAAACCGCCGAACGCATGGTGTTGGAACTGCGCGGCAAACTCGTGTCCCATACCGTTTCAGACGGCCTGTTTGCCCCTGATGCCGTTGCCGACGAAAGCCAAGACATCATCAACACCCTGCTTGCCCTCGGCTACAACGAACGCGAAGCCAAAGCCGCCGCCAAAGGCATTCCCAAAGGCACGGAAGTTGGCGAAGGCGTGCGCTTGGCCTTGAAAAACCTGCTTAAATAAGGCCGTCTGAAACATGAAGGCATTGGCACTGATCATCACCCTCTTGCTGAGCGCATGCGTCTATACCGAGACTCCGTATGGGCGCACCGCCGTCTTGGACCTGCCCGTCCACTCGCAAACCACTGTCAACAAAACCGTGACCATCAACGCCCCGCCGGGAACGACCGTCATTTACCAAGACAGCCAGCCCGTTCACAACCATCCGGCTTATCCCGTCTATCCGCGCCGGGTTTATCATTATCGATAAACAACGCTGACCGTTTGAAACCATATGTTCAGACAGCCTGTTGAGAGACAAACCATGAAATACATCCTTCCCCTGCTTTTACTCCTAAGCGCCTGCACACCGGACACCAAGACCACAGATGCCGCATCCTCCCCAAAAACACACGGCTTCGCACACCGCCTGACCGAAGGCGAAAAACTGCTGACCCAAGCCCTCATCAAACAAGACCTCGCCTCCTACTTTAAACACGAAACCGGCGGCGCATTTGCCGAACAAGCCCCCTTATTCTCGGCCCAACAACTTGCCGAACAGAAAAACATCCCCAAAAACGATGCCATCGGCGTTTACGGCAAAATCATCAAAACCCAAGGCCGCACCGCCTGGCTGCAAACCGACAAGCAAACTCTCAAACTCGATTTGGCCGAACCGCTGCAAGAAGCTCAAGGCGAAGTTACCCTTGTCTGCCAACACGAAAACACCGCATTCCAAGACTGCCAAACAGAAGCAAACTTCGCCCGACGCTTTACCGAACAAATTTTCTCGGCGGTCGAGTCCGGACGCGTATCCGCCCAAACAGACGCACCGGCCGAAGAAATCATGGCCGGCCGCCTCATCCCGTTTTTAAGTGCCGCCAGCGACTTTACCGGCAACTTCAAAGCCTGCGCCACCACCATGACCGAATACTGCACCAGCCGCCTGGCACGCGAAATGCCTGAATCCGCAGTCCGCAAAAAAGCACAGGAATTGGGTTTGACCGAAATAGCATTTAAAAAGAAAAAATAAATATTTAGGCCGTCTGAACCCTATGGCGGCTGTGTTATAATCCGCGACTCATACAGGTCGGACAGACAGTCGCCGCGTATCGCGTAAGGCATACGGGGAGGAAAGTCCGGGCTCCACAGAGCAGAATGCCGGCTAACGGCCGGGCGCGGCAACGCGACGGAAAGTGGAACAGAAAGCAATACCGCCGATGATTGCCTTCGGGCAAAACAGGTAAGGGTGAAAAGGTGCGGTAAGAGCGCACCGTGCATTTGGTAACAAAGCGCAGCAGGCTAAACCCCATTCGGAGCAAGACCAAACAGAACGCGATGACGCTGCTCGCCGAGCGTTCGGGTAGGTTGCTTGAGCACACCAGCAATGATGTGCCTAGAGGAATGACTGTCCGCGACAGAACCCGGCTTACCGTCCGAGCTGTATGTCCCCATACCGCGGCAGGTTTTTAAAACCTGCCGCATTTTTATAGAAATAAAAAGGCCGTCTGAAACCTCAATCTTGGTTTCAGACGGCCTTTTTTTAAACCGCTGTTTATGGACGGTATTCCGGTTTCATGCCGTTGGGCAGGAGCTGCCATACATAGCCGGTGGTTTTCATTTTGCCGGCCACTTCGCCTGCTTCGTCACCATAACCCCAGAAATAATCCACACGGACCGCGCCTTTAATCGCGCTGCCGGTGTCTTGCGCCATAATCAAGCGGTTGAGGGCTTTTTTGGTGATCGGATGGGCAGTGGCGACAAATAATGGTGCGCCAAGCGTGATGTAGTGACGGTCGATGGCACCGGCGTATTCGCCCATCAACGGCGTACCTAATGCGCCCACCGGGCCGGAATCTCCGCTGCCGGTCAGCTCGCGGAAGAAGACGTAGCTTGGGTTTTGTCCCAAAACTTCGGCAAGGCGGCTGGGGTTTTGCTTCATATAGGCCTTGATGCCCTGCATGCTGGTCTGACCCAGCGGCAGATAGCCTTTGTCCGCCATATAACGGCCGATGGAAACATACGGATGTTCGTTTTTATCGGCAAATCCGACACGGATGTATTTGCCGGACGGGGTTTTCAGACGGCCTGAACCTTGAATGTGCATAAAGAAAAGTTCGACCGGATCATCTGCATAACCCAAAATCGGCGCTTTGCCGTTAAGCGCGCCGCCGTTAATTTGGCTGCGGGTGTAGTAAGGAACGAAGCGGCTGCCTTCAAAACGGCCTTTCAGCGCAGTGCTGCGTGCTGTAATCGGGAATCTGGACAAGTCGGCCGTGTATGTGCCGCTGTTGTCGATGACACCGCTGTTTGGGCCGGTTTGGCGGATGCGGACGGTGGCTTTGCTGCCCCTCAAGTTTGCAGCCAGCGGAACGGAAACGAAATCGTTCGGAATGCCGTAAATAGGGAAACGGGATTGGCTTGTGGATTTGTCGTCGCCGTGCAGGACCGGTTCGTAATAGCCGGTAATGGTGCCGGCAGGATTGCCGCCATTGTCAACGCGCCATGCGGTGAAATAGCGCTCGAAAAAGTGTTTGGCTTGGAAATGGTGCGCCGGCGTTTGCATGGCTTGGATACAAACGTCCTGCCAGCCTTGGCGGTTTTTGAGTTTTTCACAGCCTAAGCGGAAAGACTGCAGACTTTTGGCGAAGTGTTGGGTGCTCCAGTGCGGCAGTTCGTTGTAGGAAACAACGGTGTAGTTTGCTCCTCCCCCGCTCACTGTCGTACCGATGGGGTCAGGCGTACCGGTGGGACGGTCAGGGCCTTTGATAACGCTGGTGTCGGTTTCGGGAAGATTTTTAATGCTTTTGCTCGGACAGGCGGCAAGAATGGCCGCGGCAATACTGACGAGCGTAATGCGGTACAGATGTTTTTTCATGGAATCAATAGCGTGTCGAAAGGCCGTCTGAAAGCTATTTTTCAGACGGCCTATGTTGGAAAGTGCTGATTTTAACACAAAAAAGCCATTTATCGGCGCGGCGGCAATTTGACGACAACCGTATCGGCCATCATATCGTAGAGCGTGCGGCGGTCGCGTTTGACGGAGAAGAGCATGATGAAGTTGATCAGTAAAATCAGTAAGGAACAAATTAAAATGTTTACTTTTAATACAAAGTATGCAGAAATCAAGATGACAAGTACAATCAAGCCCCATGCTAATTCTCGTACTAACACCGTACCAAGAAAACCCGGATTGCTGCCATTGCTTTTTAATACACGAATACCCATGATCTTTTTACCCAAAGATTGACCATAACGGCTCATATAATAAAGCTGAACAATACCGACAATTAAATATACGATAGTACTCAATCCTCCCACCTGAGCCATATCTGCCCGCATACTGACACTCGTTATAAGATCTGGTGTAAAAGGAATATTTTCCTGCTTGGAAATTGCTGTTGCTTCCGTATATAAAATATAATAATAGGGTAAAAAAATAATTACATTAAATAAATAATTCAATAAATATGCCGCAACCCGTGACCATACTGAAGCAATATGGACATCCACTATTTCCGTTTTAGGCAAATCTGACAAATTGATTTCGCTCATTTCATCTTCCTCTGTGCTATTTAATGAGATGCAATTTCATTGCCATCTTAACCTATTTTTCCATCATTCTAAAAAATTTCGATAAAAACCTTTACATTTTCCGCAGACGGCGTTAAAACACTTGTTTTCCCCTTTGTTATAGTGGGTTAACAAAAATCTGAACAAAGCGGCAGGCGATGCCGTTCCGATTTTTGTTAATGCACTATAAAACTTATCCGGATTTTCTTCTCAAGGAGTAGCACATGAAAGTAGGTTTCGTCGGCTGGCGCGGTATGGTCGGCTCTGTTTTGATGCAGCGTATGAAAGAAGAAAACGACTTCGCCCACATTCCCGAAGCGTTTTTCTTTACCACTTCCAACGTCGGCGGCGCTGCCCCTGATTTCGGTCAGGCAGCCAAAACATTGTTGGATGCCAACGATGTTGCCGAATTGGCAAAAATGGACATTATCGTTACCTGTCAGGGTGGCGATTACACCAAATCCGTCTTCCAACCCCTGCGCGACAGCGGCTGGAACGGCTACTGGGTTGACGCGGCTTCTTCCCTGCGCATGAAAGACGACGCGATTATCGTCCTCGACCCTGTCAACCGCAACGTCATCGACAACGGCCTCAAAAACGGCGTGAAAAACTACATCGGCGGCAACTGTACCGTTTCCCTGATGCTGATGGCTTTGGGCGGCCTGTTCCAAAACGATTTGGTCGAATGGGCAACCAGCATGACCTACCAAGCCGCTTCCGGCGCGGGTGCGAAAAACATGCGCGAACTCATCAGCGGCATGGGTGCGATTCACGCCAAAGTGGCAGATGAGCTTGCCGATCCTTCCAGCGCGATTCTCGACATCGACCGCAAAGTGTCCGATTTCCTGCGCAGCGAAGACTATCCGAAAGCCAACTTCGGCGTACCGCTCGCCGGCAGCCTGATTCCGTGGATTGACGTAGACTTGGGCAACGGCCAGTCCAAAGAAGAATGGAAGGGCGGCGTGGAAACCAACAAAATCCTCGGCCGCAGCGACAATCCGACCGTAATCGACGGCTTGTGCGTACGCATCGGCTCTATGCGCTGCCATAGCCAAGCCCTCACCCTGAAGTTGAAAAAAGACCTGCCTGTTTCTGAAATCGAAGCCATCTTGGCAGGTGCAAACGACTGGGTGAAAGTCATCCCTAACGAAAAAGAAGCCAGCATCCATGAGCTGACTCCTGCCAAAGTTACCGGCACGCTGTCTGTTCCTGTCGGACGCATCCGCAAACTGGGCATGGGCGGCGAATACATCAGCGCGTTCACTGTCGGCGACCAACTCTTGTGGGGCGCTGCCGAACCGTTGCGCCGCGTATTGCGCATTATCTTGGGCAGCCTGTAATTTAGGTTGGCATGAAAAAAGCAACGGTTTGGGCCGTTGCTTTTTTTGTCACAACAAGGCCGTCTGAACCTTTCAGACGGCCTTTTTCCTATTCTTTCTTACCGGCCAAACCGATTTCTTTGGTAGAGTCGCCAACTTTGATTTGCGCCTTACCGGCAATTTCTTCAGCCTGCGGACCGAAGAGTTTCAAATCGTAACGACCGTTTTCGATACCGTTCAAACTGGTTTTACCGCTGATGGCGGCTTTGTCATTGTTATTGGCAATACCTGCGGCAAGCAGGTCAACATTATTGTGGGAAGCCATGCTGCTGATTTTGCCGTAACCTTGTTTTTTATCGAAATCGACGGTGTATTTCAGACGGCCGCTGCGGTCGTCGCCGTTAAACGCAATGCCCGAATACTGATAGCTGCCTTGTTTGGGCAAATTGCGGTAAGCGGTTTCATCGCCTTGGACTTCGCCGACGGTAAATGTGTATGTATCGAGGTTTTGCAGCTTGCCTGCGTCATCAGCTTTTTGTTTGGCGTAACGCGCGGCAACAGTAGAATAATTTTGTTTATACACTTGGAAGTCGCCCGTTTCCAAAGTGATGACTTGGCCGTTTACCTTGATTTTTTGGGCGTAGTCGTAGGAAGATACTTTATCGGTTTTCAAAAAGCCGGTATCGAGTTTGCCACCTTTTTGCAGGGTTTGCGTTTTACCGTTGGCAGTCAGCTCCAACCTACCGTTTTCAGGGACGGATTCATTCAATTCAACGGACAACACGCCTTTCGGATGCGGATTGAGCGGTTCAGTAACGGCATTCGACAAACCGCTTGTTGCGCCGCCGCAGGCAGCCAACAGCAAAGACAGGGAAGCAGTCAAAGCAGAAATGCGGAGGGTTCTCATCATTTTTTCCTTTCCTTTTTTATTTGGTATGATATTTATCATATACCTAAAAAAATGAACAATAAATGATTTTTGTCAAAATTAAGCATTCAGAATATTAATTTTATAAATATTGAAACATTTTTAGAATATCGGGCATTCAGTCCATCCAGCCTCCCTTCCGCTATAATCATTTTATTTTACAAACGGATTTCATCATGCCGAAAATCACCCTCATCGCCGCCTACGCTGCCCGCCGCTGTATCGGCATCAACAACACCATGCCTTGGCATTTGCCCGAGGATTTTGCCTTCTTCAAATCCTACACCACCGGCAAACCCGTTATTATGGGCCGCAAAACATGGGAATCGCTGCCGCGCAAACCGCTGCCTGGCCGTCAAAATATCGTCATCACCCGCCAAGATTATCAGGCCGATGGCGCGCAAACGGCGGCCTCTTTGGAAGATGCGCTGGCTTTGTGTCAGGGGGCTGAAGAAGTCATCATCATGGGCGGCGCACAAATTTATGCACAAGCCCTGCCGATTGCCACCGATTTGCGTTTGACCGAAGTCGGTTTGGATGTGGACGGCGATGCGTTTTTTCCTGAGTTTTCCACAGAAACATGGCAAGAAGCCTCTCGGGAAAACCATGTTTCCGCCAAAGGCATTGAATACGCGTTTGTGCATTATGTGAAGGCATAATCCGACAACACAAAGGCCGTCTGAAACCCTGTTTTTCAGGTTTCAGACGGCCTTTTTATTTCGTTTGTTTACGGCATTCCGTTTAAGCCGTTTTGTTTTTCAAAGGCAGCTTGATATGCGGTTTGGCCGGCTTGGGCGCTTCTTTCAGTCCAAGTTCGATTTGCTGCTCTTCGCTCAACAAATTGCTCCAGTCGCCTTTTTTATACCAGTCGCGGCCGTCCAACTCTATGGGGTGTTGGATGCGTTCGCAACCGTTGCCGCATTGCAAATCGTCTTCTTTGCAGTATTTGTCGCAACCCCAGCAGATACGCTCGGGATTTTTCGGAAAAATGGGAAATTTCTTGGCCATGGTGTTCTTCTTTTGTTTGTGTGCGGTACGGGCAGAATTATAAGTGATTTGAATGGGGCTGGCGGCGGGTTTATCGTGTTTTACGCTGATTTTTTAAGATGTGTTAACCTTTCAGACGGCCTATACTGTGAAAATAATCCCTACGCGGTACAACAAGAGGAGCCAATATGAACATATGCCGTCTGAAGCCTGAATTTGTCGAGCCTTTAGCCCTCGCGCTGTTTGAGGAATGGCACGATTTTGCGCCGTGGTCGTCTCTGGACAAAATCCGTGCGTATTACGCGCAGTGCCTCGATGGGGATAACTTGCCGCTGGCGTTTGCGGCTATGGATAACGAAGGGCGGCTGATGGGTTCGGCGGCATTGAAGCGGTTTGATATGGCGTGTTTTCCCGAATACGAATATTGGCTGGGCGATGTGTTCGTTTTGCCGCAGTTTCGCGGTTTGGGCATAGGCAGGCAGCTGGTTTCGTTTTGTCTGGATAAAGCACGCGAACTGGGTTTGCCGCATCTGTTTCTCTATACGCCGGATGTGCAGGCCGTGTATGAAAAGTTCGGCTGGAAAGAAATCACGCAGACTTGGCACAACGGGGAAACCGTATCCGTCATGAAATTGGATTTATAGCTTGAAAAAAAATAAAAGGCCGTCTGAACATTTGGTTTCAGACGGCCTTTACCTTTTGAACAATCCAAAACTACCCTATCCGTTTAAACGGCGGCAGACAGGCCAATAATTGTTGGCCGTAACGTTGCGTTTTGACGCGGTTGTCGAGGATGGTCACGCGGCCGTAATCCTGTTCGGTACGGATAAGGCGGCCGACGGCTTGGATTAATTTGATGCTGGCCTCGGGCACCGTGATTTCGATAAAGGGATTGCCGCCGCGTTGTTCAATCCAACGGTTTTGGGTTTTCTCGATGGGGTTGTCCGGCATGGCAAACGGCAGCTTGGCAATAATGACTTGCACGCAGGCCGTGCCGGGCAGGTCGAGGCCTTCGGCAAAACTGTCGAGGCCGAAAATAATGCTGGCTTTGCCTTCGGCAATGGCTTGATGGTGCCTTTGCAACAGGACAGCCTTGGGCAACTCGCCTTGTACAAGCAGAAGCGGCAAGTATTCGTCAGGCAGGCGCAAGGCGACATCCTGCATTTGCTTGCGCGAGGAAAACAACACCAGCGTGCCGATGGCTTCAACCGGCGAAACCAGCTTCGGCAACCATTCGACAATGGCGGCCGTGTGCGCATCAGGGTCTTTGGGGCTGGCTTGAACCGGCGGAATATACAGCTCGCCTTGCGTATCGAAATTAAACGGGCTTTCCAAAGCAAGCGTGGTGGTTTCGGGCAGCCATAATAGGCCTGTTTGGCGCAAAATCAGGTTGAAGCTGCCGAGCGATTGCAGGGTGGCCGAAGTCAGCACCGCGCCTGCCGCGCGCCGCCACAGGCTGTTGGCAAGGTGGGATGCGCTGCTGATGGGGCTGGCATTGAAAATGTAGTCGTTTTTGTCATCGGCACGGCGGGTTATCCATTTCGCCAACGGCTCTTCGCCTTCAATGGGAACGGTGGAGAGCAAATCCCAAACCGCGCTGATTTGTTCGATACGGGCGATAAAAAGGCCGAACTCGCTGGTCAGGCGGTCAAGGAGCGCGCCGTCCTGCTCTTTTTCGCGGCGTGCGGCGGAAAGCGCATCGTTCAGCCCGACAACATGTTTGAGCAGGCTGCGTGCAGCAATGGCCGTATTGGAAACTGTGGTTTCCAATCCTTCGGGGATTTTGCCGTCTTCCCACAGCCAAGTCGGTTCGTTGTGTTTCCGCCTGTCGTTTTCAGACGACCCCAGACTTAAAGACGGCTCTTCCGCCAAATGGAACTGCCATTCATGCAGACTGTCGAGCAAGGATGTGGCAGCTTCGTCGGCAAGGTTGGCAAGTTCGGCTTTATCGGTAAGCGCGGCAATTTTGCCGGTAAGCTGCGGCAATTTTTCCAGCGTCCAAACGGCAATATTCCATGAATGTTCGGCGGCAAAACGGCTGAGGGCTTTTTTGGGCAGGTGGTGCGCTTCGTCTATGCAATAGAAACTGTTTTCGGGCGCAGGCAGAATCACGCCGCCGCCCATGCTGATGTCGGCAAGCAGAAGGTCATGGTTGGCAACGACGACATCGACGGTTTCCAAGACATCACGCGCCAGGTAAAACGGACATTCCGCACGGTTGGGACAGGCGGATTTCAGGCAGCCGTGGCGGTCGTTGGTAACTTTGAGCCAAATCGCGTCATCGATTTTTTCCGGCCAAGCGTCGCGGTCGCCATTAAAGCGGCGGGCGGAAAATTCATCGGCAATATCGCGCAGCAGGTTCAATTCTTCCGGCTTGGGTTTGCTGTCCCACAACACTTCCGGCGCTTCAAAACCAAGCAGGTTTTGCTGGGCGTTGTTTTGCGTTAGTTGATAGAGTTTGTACGGACAAAGATAACGGCCGCGCCCTTTGGCAAGCGCAAAGGTCAGCTCCAAACCGCTTTTTTCGACCAGAAACGGCAAATCGCGGTCAACCAACTGCTCCTGCAAAGCCACCGTCGCGCTGCTGACAATCAGCCGTTTGCCGCGCGTTTGCGCCATGATGCCGCCGGCTAAAAGGTAGGCCAACGATTTACCCACGCCAGTCGGCCCTTCGATCACGGTAATGCTCTCGCCCTCGCGTTTGGGCGCTTCTTCGCCTTCTTCACGCGTCAACGTCCGCGAAAAAGCGTTGGCAATCGCCGCAATCATTTCCCGCTGCGAAGCGCGCGGACGGAAACCGGGCAGGTTTTTGCCGATGTTTTGGTAATGGTCGCGGATGGCGTTTTTTTCTAAATCGGTGAGCATTGAGGCCGTCTGAATGGGTTTGCAAGAATAGCGTATTTTAGCATTTTTACCTTCATGAAGCCTTCGTAAAGTCTTACTCTATTTTAGGGTTTGGCATTTTGATGGCGATGGACAAACCGCAAAGGCATAATCGGTTTTAATCAAGCAAAAGGCCGTCTGAAACTTTAGCCGCACTGATGCAGAGGCACCCACAATTTTTGCTTTTCGGATTTGTTTTTCTCGTAGCGGTTCCACGCTTTTTCGTGAAAATAAAAGACGACGGTATTGACGATGGGTTCGACCAAAGCGACTGCGCTGGAAACGCCGATACTGCCGGTCAAAATATAGGCGACACTAAATGCGACGCTGAAATGCAAAATAGCAAATGTAATGGTTTTAATCATTCTGTTTTCCTGATACATTGATGTTTTAATCGCTACATAATAATGATTATCAACTAATACGTATATTTTAAATCCTTTATCCTTATTTAGATTTTATAAATCGATATTTTATTTTTGATAGGAATTTTATGAACCCGCTCCATATTGTCGTCCTCGACCGTGATACCCTCGTCAACCGCCCGTTTGATTTTGATTTTCCACATACATTGAGCAGCTACGGCACAACCGAAGCGCACGAAACGCTGGAGCGCATCCGCGGCGCAGACATTGTGATTACCAACAAAGTCGTGATTTCCGCCCAGTCATTTGCCGAAAATCCACAACTCAAGCTGGTTGCCGTTACCGCGACAGGTGTCAACAATGTGGACGTTGAGGCTGCCAAACAAAATGGCACGGCAGTGTGCAATATCCGCGCTTACGGCAATGAATCCGTGGCGGAACATGCGTTTATGATGATGATTACCCTGATGCGCAACCTGCCTGCCTACCAGCGCGACGTTGCGGCAGGCTTGTGGGAAAACTCGCCGTTTTTCTGCCACCTCGGCGCACCGATGCGCGATTTGAACAGTAAAACGCTGGCGATTTTCGGTCGCGGCAATATCGGTAAAACACTTGCAACTTATGCTCAGGCTTTCAAAATGAATGTCGTGTTCGCCGAACATAAAAATGCCCAAAGCGTCCGCGACGGCTATGTTTCCTTTGACGAAGCCATCCGCTCCGCCGATGTCGTGTCGCTTAATTGCCCGCTCACGCCGCAAACGGCCAATATGATAGGCGAAGCCGAATTGCAGCAAATGAAACCCGGCGCCATCCTCATCAACTGCGGACGCGGCGGCTTGGTTGATGAAGCCGCTTTGGTTGCAGCGTTGAAATACGGCCAAATCGGCGGGGCAGGTTTTGACGTATTGACACAAGAGCCGCCACGCGACGGCAACCCTCTGCTGAAAGCCCGACTGCCCAACCTTATCGTCACGCCACACATTGCATGGGCAAGCCAAGAGGCCGCCAACCGTCTGTTTGACATCCTTTTGGACAACATCAACCGCTTCGTGGCCGGCAATCCGCAAAATCTGGTTTAATCTATGGAAAACCTGTTGATAAGGTTGTGAACAATTTTAAAGGCCGTCTGAAATATTCAGACGGCCTTTATTAATCCTTATTTATTTCATGAAGTTATCTATCAAATGCTTTAAATCGTTTCATTCTTCATTGTGGATAAACCTATAAAAAGGCCGTCTGAAATGCTCAGACGGCCTTTTGTTTGCTCTGACAAATTAGATATCGTATGTGGTTGAAGCGGTATCGCCGCCCTTACCTGTCCAGTTGGTATGGAAGAACTCGCCGCGCGGTTTGTCGGTACGCTCGTAAGTGTGCGCGCCGAAGTAGTCGCGTTGTGCTTGCAGCAGGTTGGCCGGCAGACGATCGGAAGTGTAGCCGTCAAGGAAGGTAATGGCGGAAGCCATACAAGGCATCGGAATACCGCACTCGATCGCTTTGGCCACCACTTTACGCCATGCAGGCAGACAGGTTTCCAACACGCCTTTGAAATAAGGATCGGAACCCAAGAAGACCAAATCAGGATTGGCTTCGTATGCATCGCGGATGTTACCCAAGAACGCGCTGCGGATGATGCAGCCTTCGCGCCACAAGAGGGCAGTGTTGCCGTAATTCAATGCCCAATCGTTGTTTTCACTGGCTTCGCGGATCAGCATAAAGCCTTGTGCATAAGAAATGATTTTGGATGCCAACAGGGCTTGGCGCAAAGCATCCACCCATGCGGCTTTGTTGCCTTCAATCAGGGTAATGGTTTTACCAAACAGGCTGTTTGCTTGGACGCGTTGGTCTTTAAACGCAGAAACGCAACGTGCAAACACGGCTTCGGAAATCAGGGTCAACGGGATACCCAAATCAAGGGCATTGATGCCGGTCCATTTACCTGTACCTTTTTGACCCGCGGTATCGAGGATTTTTTCGACCAAAGGTTCGCCGTTTTCATCTCTGTAACCCAAAATCGCGGCGGTAATTTCGACCAGATAAGAATCCAGTTCGGTTTTATTCCACTCGTTGAAGATTTGGTGCATTTCGTCATAAGACAGGCCCAAACCGTCTTTCATGAATTGGTAGGCTTCGCAAATCAACTGCATGTCGCCGTATTCGATGCCGTTGTGCACCATTTTGACGAAGTGGCCTGCACCGTCACGGCCGACCCAGTCGCAGCAAGGCTCGCCTTGAGGCGTTTTGGCGGAGATGGCTTGGAAAATCGGCTTAACGGCAGGCCATGCGGCTTCGTCGCCGCCGGGCATGATAGAAGGGCCGTGACGCGCACCTTCTTCGCCACCGGATACGCCGGCACCGATAAAGCGGATGCCTTTTGCGGCCAGCTCGTGTGTACGGCGGGTGGAATCAGGATAGTTGGCATTACCGCCGTCAATAATGATGTCGCCTTCGTCCAAAAGCGGAACGAGTTGCTCGATAAAATCGTCAACAACAGAACCAGCGCGAACCATCATCATGATTTTGCGTGGTTTTTCTAATTTATCAACCAGATCTTGCAGTGAATATGCGCCGATAATATTGGTATTTTTGGCTGCGCCGTTTAAAAAATCATCTACTTTGCTGGTCGTACGGTTGAATGCGACAACTTTAAAACCATTGTCGTTCATGTTGAGAATCAGGTTTTGCCCCATCACGGCAAGGCCGATAACGCCAATGTCGCCTTTCATTTGGTGAAACTCCATTATTGATTAAATTTATCAAGCGTAACTCTAGCTGATTTACAACTTTTTAACAATCCTTAACTTTTTAATTTTTTGAAAAGATGCCTTTACGTTTCAGACGGCCTTTGCCTTTGGGAAAACAAACTATAAATTAGATTTTAAATAATAAATAGAAGATGATATTGAGTGCTGCCCAAGCTTGTTGATAAGTTTTATTACAAAATTTTTTCAAATACTTAGCTGATATTTTTTGATGAGGATAAAGTATGGTCGGCCTTGTTTGCAGATGTGGATAAATTTTTCTTGCTGCTTCATTTTGTGGGTAACTTTTTGCCTGTACACAATCTTAGCTTGTTTTATACTTCTCCGATTGGAACTGATTGACTAGAGAAATAGTCAAATGGTTTTTTATTTCAATCTATTTTCATATTTCCTTTTATTTAAGCTGGGAAAAGGCCGTCTGAAAATATTTCAATAAGGGTGTGCATATGAAGTTTTCCTTTAGTATTAACCTGTTATCCGTTTTAATTTTGGCCGCTTGTGCGCAACAGCCGGTTCAAAAGCCTCAAGTTTCCCTGCCCGCTGTATCTGTGGACAACCATGCGCCGGAGCAAGGAACAGGGCTGACGGAGCAGAAATTAATCCGCGCCAAACATTATATGGCGGCATCTGCCAATCCGCTGGCAACTGAAGCCGGTTATGAAATTTTGAAGCGAGGCGGCAGCGCGATAGATGCGATGATTGCCATGCAGACAACTTTGGGACTGGTTGAGCCGCAGTCTTCCGGATTGGGCGGCGGCGCGTTTTTGGTGTATTGGGACAATAAGGCGAAAAAGCTGACGACGTTTGATGCCCGTGAAACAGCGCCGAAAGCAGCAACACCGGAACTTTTCTTGGACGAAAACGGTAAACCGATGGGCTTTATGAAAGCGGTGGTCGGCGGCCGTTCGGTCGGTGTACCGGGGATTCCGAAGCTGCTGGAAGATGTCCATAAGCGTTACGGCAAATTACCGTGGGCAAGTTTGTTTGAGAAACCGATTACTTTGGCGGAACAAGGTTTTGCCGTTTCTCCGCGTATGGCGAAATCCATCGAGCAGAATCTGGAACCTTTGCAACGTTATCCGCAAACCGCCGCCTATTTCCTGCCTGACGGCAAGCCTTTGGCAGCGGGAACGGTGTTGAAAAACCCTGAATTTGCCCGCTCTGTGCTACTGCTGGCGGAAAAAGGCAGTGCGCCGTTTTATCAGGGCACGCAGGCGCAGAATATTGTCCGTGCCGTTACCGGCGCTGTGGATAACCCCGGCAAAATCAGTTTGTCGGATTTGAAAAACTACCGCGTTATCGAGCGTCAACCGGTTTGCGCACCTTATCGCGAATACGAAGTTTGCGGCATGGGCGCGCCAAGTTCGGGCGCGATTGCTTTGGGCGAGATTTTGGGCGTGTTGCAAAATCAGGATATGAAGGCGTTGGGATCGGAAAATATCCACAGTTGGCGCTGGATAGGCGATGCGTCGCGGATTGCGTTTGCCGACCGAGATCGTTACGTCGGCGATCCCGCGTTTGTCAACGTCCCGACCCGTGCCTTGATTTCGCAGGCTTACCTGAAACCGCGTGCCGAAGAAATCCGTCAATCCGACAAGGCGTTGGAAAACATTCAGGCGGGTCGGGTCGGTAAAGCATACGCGCAGGGTATGGCGGTAGAGCTGCCGTCCACCAGCCATTTGGTGGTTGTGGATAAAGACGGCAACGTCGTGTCGATGACGACTTCGATTGAAAACGCGTTTGGCTCGGGACTGATGGCAAACGGCTATCTGCTCAACAATGAATTGACCGATTTCGCTTTCAGCCCTGTTGGTGAGGACGGTAAAACCGTTGCCAACAGCGTGGCGGGCGGCAAACGGCCGCGTTCTTCGATGGCGCCGACCATTGTGATGAAAGACGGAAAACCTTACATGGCGGTCGGTTCGCCGGGCGGTAGCCGCATTATCGGTTTCGTTGCTAAAACGCTGGTGGCGCATATCGACTGGGGCATGGACATTCAAACGGCAATTTCACTGCCGAATATGCTCAATCGCGGCAGCCAGTATGAGATTGAGGATAAAACAGCGGCTGCGGATAAAGCGACTGCGTTGGAAAAATTGGGCTACAAAGTCCAAATCCGCGATTTGAATTCCGGCGTACAAGGGATTGTGATCGGCAAAGACGGTTTGCTCGGTGGCGCCGACCCGCGCCGTGAAGGCAAAGTCATGGGCGATTGATATTGTCGGTTTGACATGAAAAAGGCTGTCTGAAACCTAGTTGTTCAGACGGCCTTTTAGTTTGGGAAAATATATGGATAAGATGTGTATAAGAATAATGTTAAATTTTAATATTTTTATTTTTCAATAAGATAAAAATGATGAATATGTGGATAATTACTTTTGGAAAACGACATGATTTAGGCCGTCTGAAAGGTTCAGACGGCCTTTTTATTGGACTGCGTTATCTATTTTCTATCAGGCTGCCGGCAGCTCATGAAAAGCGGTGGGCAAGTCTTCGTCATCGGCAAACTCAACCCATTCGTAAGCGCTTTCATCTGCCAAAACGGCGCGCAACAGCGCATTATTGATGGCATGGCCTGATTTGTAACCTTCGAATGCGCCGATAATCGGATGGCCGACAATGTACAAATCGCCAATCGCATCAAGGATTTTGTGGCGGACAAATTCATCGGGATAGCGCAAACCTTCCGGATTCAAAACATCCATATCGTCAATCACGATGGCGTTGTTCAAATTGCCGCCCAGTCCGAGATTGTGGGCGCGCATCATTTCCACTTCGTGCATAAAGCCGAAGGTACGGGCGCGGGCAATTTCATCGATATAGGATTTTCCTGCAAAATCAATCTCGAAAGTAGGTGCGCTGCGGTTGAATACGGGATGGTCAAATTCGATGGTTAAAGTAACTTTAAAGCCGTCATAAGGCGTAAAGCGCACCCATTTTCCGGTTTCTTTGATTTCAACCGGTTTGAGGATTCTCAAAAAACGTTTTTGGGCTTTTTGATCTACCACGCCTGCATCTTGTAAAAGGTAAATAAACGGCAGGCTGGAGCCGTCCATAATCGGAATTTCAGGCGCATTCAATTCAATCAAGGCGTTGTCGATGCCGTAGGCAGACAGTGCCGACATAATGTGTTCAATCGTGCCGATGCGCACGCCTTTATCGGTAACGATGGTTGAAGAGAGGCGGGTATCGTTAATCAAATAAGGATTTAATTTGATGACTTCGCCCATTTCCCCACTTAAATCAGTACGGCGGAACGAAATACCGCTGTTTTCTTCGGCAGGATGCAAAGTCAGAGCGACCCTTTCGCCCGAATGCAGGCCAACGCCGGTAACGCTTACTGATTTGGCTAAAGTCCGTTGCAGCATAATTGCTTCCTTTTAAAAAGTCTGATGGATATGATACGTTAAAAAGGAAAAAACAAGCCATCATTTTTAATAGTATTTGCCAATATGGATGTTTTGCGGGTGTGAATTTCAAAATTTTAATTATCCACAATAGTATGTGAAATTGAAGTGGGTAATTTGGGTTTTATCCACAGATAAATAGGAAAACTAAGTTTCTATCCTTTTTTATTCCGGCATTCAGTTGAGATTGGCCTCAAAGATAAAAAGTAATTATCGAATTGGTTTTAAAGAAAGTTATTCCGTTATCCACAGATAGTTTGGTTCTTCATCAAAATCATCATTTTAAAAATTAAAATATTATGATTTGAAGAAAACACTGAATTATCAACACAAAAATGGCAAAATATGGAAAAATAGAACTAAGTTTATGATTTTCATAAACTTATGAAACTTTTAAGATTGGAAAACAGTTTTTATGAAATAAAATATCAAAATCTAGGACTAATCCGATTTGCCTGATATTTTCCTACAAACAAGAATTTCATGTTTTCTTTATTTAAATCAAATAACTTAAAAGTAATTATCTGTAATCCTAGAAAGTAATTTTATTTCAGGATACAATGGCCTTACTGAAAAATTTTTCCCATTCCATCTAATTAGGAGTAGCAAAATGAGTATTAAAGTAGCGATTAATGGTTTTGGCCGCATCGGTCGTCTGGCATTGCGTCAAATTGAAAAAGCCCAAGGTATCGAAGTCGTTGCTGTTAACGACTTGACTCCTGCCGATATGCTGCTGCACCTCTTTAAATACGACAGTACTCAAGGCCGCTTTGAAGGCTCTGCCGAATTGAAAGATGATGCGATTGTTGTTAACGGCAAAGAAATCAAAGTATTTGCCAATCCTAATCCTGAAGAATTGCCTTGGGGCGAGCTGGGTGTGGACGTTGTTCTCGAATGTACCGGTTTCTTTACCAGCAAAACCAAAGCTGAAGCCCATATCCGTGCTGGTGCGCGCAAAGTTGTGATTTCTGCACCTGGTGGTAATGATGTGAAAACCGTTGTATACGGCGTAAACCAAGATATTTTGGACGGCAGCGAAACTGTTATCTCCGCCGCTTCTTGTACGACTAACTGTCTGGCCCCTATGGCTGCGGTATTGCAAAAAGAGTTCGGTATTGTTGAAGGCCTGATGACCACCATCCACGCTTATACCGGCGACCAAAATACCCTTGACGCGCCGCACCGCAAAGGCGACTTCCGCCGCGCCCGTGCTGCTGCCTTGAATATCGTACCGAACAGCACTGGTGCCGCGAAAGCCATCGGCTTGGTCATTCCTGAATTGAACGGCAAACTTGATGGTTCTGCCCAACGCGTTCCTGTTGCTACCGGCTCTTTGACCGAACTGGTTTCTGTTCTCGAACGCCCTGTTACCAAAGAAGAAATCAATGCAGCCATGAAAGCCGCCGCCAATGATGCTTTAGGCTACACTGAAGATCAAATCGTTTCTTCCGACGTCATCGGTATTGAATACGGCTCACTCTTCGATGCGACTCAAACCCGCGTGATGACTGTTGGCGATAAACAATTGGTGAAAACTGTTGCTTGGTACGACAATGAAATGTCTTACACTTGCCAATTGGTTCGTACCTTGGAATTCTTTGCCAGCAAAATCTAAAAAATAACGGGCTGAATCAATCAGTCTGTGGATAATTAAAAGGCCGTCTGAACATTTCAGACGGCCTTTTGTGTGTAGATAGATTCAATTTGCAATTAGATTGTGGATAGTTTAATCACTGTGGCACATTTGTTTTCTATCCTAAACTGCACTTCATAATCCGCAATATTCATCACATAAATCCGTTCGGGAATATCTTGATAGGCAGGACGAGGATCTTGGGCGATGCTTTGCTCAATGAGATGTTTTTTTTCTGTGGATAAATATTCCGCAAGCGTACTTTCTGCCCAGACTACGCTCAATTCTTCAGGTTTGCCGCTGACAAAGCCTGATGATGCGTCAGGTTTGGATTCGACAAAGGGGATGTAGGGTTTGATATCCACTACCGGGGTACCGTCCAATAGGTCTGCACCACTGCAATAGATGCGGACAGGTTTGCCTGTTTCGATGCGCTCGAGTTTCAGCAGGGATAAACCGAGATGATTGGGGCGGTGCGGGCTGCGCGTGGCAAATACGCCCATTTTTTGTTTGCCTCCAAGCCGTGGCGGACGCACCATTTGCGCCCAACCTTCATCCAATACGCCGTGGAAAATAAAACTTATCCACACATAGTCGAAATCTTCCAAGCCCCGAACGCTGTCTGCGGTAAATTCAGGAGTGAGTTCAATGCAAATTTCTGCCGCAGGAACCAAACCGGGTTGGCGGGAAATACCGAATTTTTGTTTGTAGGGGGAATGAACGGTTGCAATAGGCGTAATCGAATAGGACATAATTTGTGGATAAATATTCTGTGCAAACTGTCATCATATCACAGATGTTTTCCCACATTTTGCAGTAGTAATTTGTTATAATACAAAACATTTATTCCAAATGTCCGTACATTGGCAATAAATGCTTAATTTAAATAATATAAAATAAAATCAATAGGTTAAATTAATTCATGATTGTTTCTATCGATGTAGATGCACAAAAAACGTTTACGCCTTTGTGCCCGAAAGAATTGCCTGTTGCCGAAGGTCATCTGATTGCGGATGAACTCAATGCCCAAGCTGCATTGGCGGATTTGCGCGTGATGACGAAAGATGCGCATCATGCCGTGGCAAAATGGCTTGTGGATAATCCTGTTGATATGTTGAAACCGACGGGTTTACCTGATGCGGATTTGACTTGGGTGTCGCATGCTATGGTTGGGACATATGGCTATGAATTGTTGGATGGCCTGCCTTCAGCCAAGGAATACGATTATTGCGTTTGGAAAGGCGTCGATCCTGAGTTACATCCTTACGGCGCATGTTTTCACGATATTGAAGAAAAGCTCAGTACAGGTTTGATCGAATGGTTGCGCTGTCAAAATGCAGATACAGTCATTGTCGGCGGTTTGGCAACGGATTATTGTGTAAAGACAACGGTTTTACAGTTGCTTAAAGGCGGGGCTTGGAAAGTCATCGTCAATCAGGCGGCTTGCCGCGGCATTGCCCTGGAAACGGTTGAATCTGCATGGCAGGAAATGCATTCTGCCGGGGCAGTTATTTTAGAAAACGCCGAAGAAATAAAAAAATACATTAATAATCAGTAAATTATATTTAAAATTCCGTTGTTTCACGTGAAACATTTTTCAAAATATGAAGATTTTACTTGTCCGCTTGTCCAGTATGGGCGATTTAATTCATACGTTGCCCGCAGTTGAAGATTTGGCGCGACAATGTCCTGAGGTAGAGCTCCATTGGTTGTGTGAGGTAGGGTTTGCAGATATTGCCCGCTTGCATCCTTTTGTCAAAAAGGTTCATGTAATGAAATGGCGGCAGTGGCGCAAACATCTTTTTCAGGCTGAAACGTGGCGTGAAATAGGCCGTCTGAAATCGGATTTACAGGCTGAATCTTTTGATTTTGTTTTAGATAGCCAAGGACTGATTAAAAGCGCATGCTTTGCCAAAATGGCGAAATCCCCTATTTACGGCTTGGATAAACACAGCACGCGTGAAAGTTTGGCTGCCCTTGCATACAGTAAAACGTTTGCCGTGCCGAAAGACAAAAATGCGGTTTGGCGAAACCGTGAATTATTCGCCCAAGTATTTGGTTATACAATGCCTGAGACGCAGGTATTTGGTTTGTCGGTTCCTGAATCAGGTCGTCTGAAAAATTTACAATCCCCCTATTACGTTGCTTTGCATGCAACCAGTCGCGACAGTAAATTATGGCTGGTAGAACACTGGCGTGCATTATTGAAAAAGTTGAATAAAGAACAACAATGCAATGTATATCTGCCATGGGGAAATGAAACCGAAAAAATGCGTGCCGAACAGATTACAAGCGATTTACCGTTTGCTTCGGTTTGCGACAAAATGAATTTATTACAGGCTGCATTTTTATTGAAAAACGCAGAGGGTATTATTGGCGTAGATACCGGATTGCTGCATCTTGCCAATGCGTTGGAAAAGCCTGTTGTAGGAATTTATACAGATACAGATCCGGCTAAGACAGGCGTTCAAGTTTCGGCTTATGCAAAAAATTTAGGCGGTATTGCTCAAATTCCCAATGTTGATGAGGTTTATCAAACCTTGATGGATTGTGTTGCAGCATACGGTAAATAATTGCTGGGGAGTTGGATTTATTTTCTGAGTAAATACTTTAGAAATGATATAATTCCGCTCTATTTGCCAAGATTTATATAAATTTGGTTTTATTATGTTGGTAAAAACCGAATTGGATTTTATATAAAGAATGTATCAAAAGCAGTATGCTTGATTTGATGGACATTCTTTTTAGGAGAATTGAATGAAAGCACTGGTCGCAGTAAAGCGCGTAGTGGACTACAACGTCAAAGTTCGTGTGAAAGCCGATGGTTCCGATGTGGATATCGGTAATGTCAAAATGTCGATGAACCCGTTTGATGAAATCGCGGTAGAAGAAGCTGTCCGTTTGAAAGAAGCCGGAAAAGTAAGCGAGATTGTTGCTGTTTCTCTTGGCGAGAAAAAATGTGAAGAGACGTTGCGTACTGCTTTGGCGATGGGTGCCGACCGTGCGGTTCATGTTGAGACTGATGCGAAGTTGGAGCCTTTGGCCGTTGCGAAATTGCTGAAAGCTGTTGCGGATAAAGAAAATCCGCAAATTTTACTGTTGGGTAAACAGGCAATTGACGATGACGCCAATCAAGTCGCCCAAATGCTGGCGGCGTTGTTGAATGCGGCTCAAGGTACTTTTGCATCAAAAGTGCAAGTTGAAGGCGAAGAAGCATTGGTAACCCGTGAAATTGACGGCGGCGAAGAGACTGTTGCGTTGAAGCTGCCTGCGGTCATCAGTGCAGATTTGCGTTTGAACGAACCACGCTTTGTCAAACTTCCTAATATCATGGCGGCAAAGAAAAAGCCTTTGGAAAAATTAAGTCCTGCCGATTTGGCTGTGGATATTTCTCCACGTTTGAATACCGTGAAATTTGCCGAACCTAAAGCACGTCAAGCCGGTGTGAAAGTGGCTGATGTTGCCGAGTTGGTTGAAAAGCTGAAAAACGAAGCCAAAGTGATCTAAGGAGTATGAAATGAGCGTATTGATTATTGCGGAACATAATAACCAACATTTGAATCCTGCCACTTTGCATGCGGTAACGGCTGCCGCCAAATTGGGTAATGTAGATTTATTGGTTGCAGGCAGCAATGCTGCTGCGGTGGTTGAAGAAGCGAAACAGGTTGCAGGCGTAGCGAAAGTTTTGGTAGCCGATGCGCCCTATTACGCTGAAGGTTTGGCAGAAGAATTAGCGCCTTTGGTTGTTAAATTGGCTGCGGATTACCGCTATGTGGCTGCGACTGCAACTGCGTTCGGTAAAAATCTTCTGCCCCGGGTTGCTGCCCTGTTGGATGTGCCGCAAGTTTCTGATTTAACCGAAGTTGTGGATAACTCGACATTTGTCCGTCCGATTTATGCCGGTAATGCATTTGAAACCGTTCAATCCAATTCTGAAAAACTGGTGCTGACTTTCCGTGCAACCGCTTTTGATGCTGCCGGACAAGGCGGTAATGCAGAAGTGGTCAATGTTGAGGCAACGCCTGCTCAAAACCTGAGCCGTTTCGTAAACCGTCAACTTTCCCAGTCTGACCGCCCTGAATTGACTCAGGCAAAAGTGATTGTTTCCGGTGGCCGTGCATTGGGCAGTGCTGAAAAATTCAATGAAGTGTTGACTCCATTAGCGGATGTTTTGGGTGCCGCGATTGGTGCTTCCCGTGCGGCAGTGGATGCCGAGTATGCGCCAAACGATGCTCAAGTTGGACAAACCGGTAAAGTGGTTGCGCCTCAACTGTACTTTGCTATCGGTATTTCCGGAGCCATCCAGCACGTTGCCGGTATGCAGGACAGTAAAGTGATTGTTGCCATCAACAAAGATGCTGACGCTCCGATTTTCAATGTGGCAGATTACGGTTTGGTTGGTGATTTGTTTGAAGTTGTGCCTCAATTGATTGAAGCACTGAAAAACTAATGTTTCACGTGAAACGTTCAGACGGCCTTTGCTATATAAGGCCGTCTGAAAATATTTTGGCATGATTACGACCTATAAAACCATTACCACTCCGACACAGGCTGAATTTAAAGATAAAGGCAGTCGCTTCATTGCATATGCCTATCCGATTCGCACTTTAGCCGATGTGAAGAAATATCTCGACCTATTAAAGGAAGAGCATCACAAGGCGCGACATTGGTGTTACGCCTATCGATTGGGTGTGGATGGAATGCAGTTTCGTGCAAACGATGATGGAGAACCGTCTGGAAGCGCAGGCCGTCCTATTCTGGGGCAGATTGATTCTGTCGGCGTAACGGATGTGTTGGTTGTGGTTGTACGCTATTTTGGCGGTACGCTATTGGGTGTTCCCGGTCTGATTCATGCTTATAAGGAATCAACAGCTCAGGCATTGGTGATAGCTGAAATTGTTGAAAAGAATGTCGAAAAGACAGTTTGGTTGAAGTGTGAATATCCTGTTTTGAATGAGGCTATACGGATTGCCAAACAATATCAGGCCGATATTGTGGAACAGGATTTGCAGCTGGATTGTAAGTTGACAGTGAAAATAGCGTTGGCCGATTATGAAGCTTGTATTGCTGCTTGGAAAAATACGCGCCAAATTGAAGTAGATACTGAAAAGCCGTTTGAATAAAAGGTCGTCTGAACATATTTGAGAAATCAAAAGTTTCAGACGGCCTTTGATGTTTTAGCCTTGGTATCTGTCTAAAGCATTTACGCTTGAGCGTAGGTGTTCCCAAGCCAGTTGATGAAATTCTCCCAGTGCGTTCCATAGGGCATCTTCGCTCATAATGCTGTATTCGCCCTGTGTTCGCAAATCAACATCTGCCCCTTCTTCAATGGCTTGATGGCATGCTTGATATTCGTTGGTATAGAAGTCATCCATATCTTGCATTAGGCTTGCAGCATATTTCCAGCGGGCGATATCTGTTTCCAGTTGCGGCAGTAATTCACACCATTCGCGGTATTTGCTTTGAATTTCGTCAATACGTTTTTGCATGATTTTCCTTTCGTTGTTTGAAATTAGAGTATGGTTGTCTTGGTGCAATATTATTCTTAATTTGAAACAGCTATGCAAGATGGAACAATATTCCATCAATTGAATTTTATTTACAACATCTATTCTTCAAGGAGATGGTATGAAATTGCTCGTTATTGGTAATGGTGGACGTGAACACGCACTGGCTTGGAAATTGGCGCAGTCGTCTAAAGTAGAAACTGTCTTTGTTGCACCTGGTAATGCCGGGACGGCAATTGAGCCTAAACTGCAGAATATCGCATTAACGGCGCATCAAGATTTGATTGATTTTTGCCGTAATGAAAATATTGTTTTTACTGTAGTCGGCCCTGAAGCTCCTTTGGCTGCGGGTGTGGTGAATGACTTCCGTGCTGCTGGATTGAAGATTTTTGGCCCGACTCAATACGCGGCCCAGCTGGAGAGTTCAAAAGATTTTGCTAAAGCGTTTATGGCAAAATATAACATTCCAACCGCGCAATACCAAACCTTTGAAAATGCCGATGCGGCACATGATTACGTCAACCAAAAAGGTGCGCCGATTGTTATTAAAGCGGATGGTTTGGCTGCCGGTAAAGGCGTGATTGTCGCCATGACTTTGGATGAAGCCCATGCCGCTATTGACGATATGTTGTTGGGCAACAAAATGGGCAATGCAGGCGCGCGTGTCGTGATTGAAGACTTCTTGCAAGGCGAGGAAGCAAGCTTTATCGTTATGGTGGACGGCAATCATGTTTTGCCGATGGCAACTAGTCAAGACCATAAACGCCTGTTGGATGACGACAAAGGCCCTAATACCGGCGGTATGGGCGCATACAGCCCTGCTCCGGTGGTAACGCCTGACGTATATGAACGCGCGATGAATGAAATTATTTTGCCGACCGTGGCCGGTATGAAAGCAGAAGGTCATGAATTTACCGGCTTTTTATACGCAGGCTTGATGATTGATAAAAGCGGTGCGCCTTATACCATCGAATTTAACTGCCGTTTCGGCGACCCTGAAACCCAGCCGATTATGAGCCGTTTGGATAGCGATTTAGTGGACTTGGTTGAAGCGGCAATCGACAGCAAACTGGATAGTGTTTCTGCCGAATGGAATCCGCAGACTGCAGTAGGCGTAGTGTTGGCTGCACAAAATTATCCTGATTCTCCAAAAAAAGGCGATGTGATCTTCGGCTTGGATAAGGCCAATCAAACTGGTAAAGTTTTCCATGCCGGTACTGCAACGAATGAAAAAGGCGAAGTTGTAACCAACGGCGGCCGTGTGTTGTGTGTAGTCGGTTTGGGCGATGATGTTGCACAAGCTAAAAGCAAGGCTTATGAGGCATTGGAAACAATCCATTTTGACGGTATGCAATACCGTAAAGACATTGCCGATAAAGCCATCAACCGTTAATAATGAATAGAAATAGGCCGTCTAAACACAGATTGTCCGACAATCGCAGTTTCAGACGGCCTTGGTATTATGATGATGTTCCCCAGAATTTTATCGGCTGCAGCCCAACGCAGGCTGCAGGCGCATCTTAAAAAAGGCGGTTTGGTCGCCTATCCTACCGAGTCTTGCTATGGCTTGGGTTGTATCCCTACTTTGCCCAAAGCGCTCAATCAACTGATTCATCTGAAAAAACGACCGCAACACAAAGGCATGATTGTCATTGGACATAGCTTGGAACAGTTGCAACCTTTGCTGCAAAGGCCGTCTGAAAATATCCAAACCATGCTGCATGAAGCATGGCCGGCTCCGAAAACTTTCTTATTGCCGGCCGGCAAAAAAGTATTGTCCTCATTGCGGGGGAAAGGACGCAGTAAATTGGCTGTCAGGGTTCCTGCGCACGCAGGTGCAAGGCGTTTGTGTCAGGTTTTGGAAAAGCCTTTAGTCTCTACTTCATGCAATCGTGCAGGAAAACGGGCGTGCAAAACGGAAAGGGAAGTTAGAAGACAATTTGGCAGGAAAGTCTGGGTTGTAGGTGGATTGATAGGTAAGCAGAAAACGCCTAGCCAGATTATTGACGGAGAAACAGGGGTAAGGCTGCGTTAAAGAAGGGCTGTATCATTAAAGGAAAGGCATTTATTTGAGAAGCAAATTTTTTCCAAGAGATTGGAATACTTTTGTGAAAAGCATTAAGTGCAGATCCAGTTTGATGCATAGCAGTCTGTAAATACAGATCGATTAAGCAGATAGTAAGTCAGTAAATAGAGTAGAAAGCAGTATTTTGTGAAATACTCTTGCAAAGAATGAAGCAAATTTTGAGCGTAAATGAATCGCTGTAATAAATTATTTTTGAATAAACAAAATTTGTGGATAAATTTGAAGATAAATTTCCATAAAAACATAAAAAGGCTGTCTGAAACTTGATATTCAAAGCATTCAGACGGCCTTTTAAATATTTAAACTGTGGATAACTTTGTGAATAAGTGTGGATTAAAGCTTATGTCCGCACACAGTTTCGTATTGTTTTTCAGTAATCGTACCGCTCATGACGCTCATTGGGCGGATGCTGGTCGGCGTATAGCTTTGGTTGGAAATGACCCGGCCGTGTTCGTCCATCAGTTGTAGCGCTGCCAGACGATAGGTTTTGTTTGAGCAATGAATTTCCCAGCTGCCGATGGCTGTTTTATAGGCCGGCGTATTGACGAAACGTTCCTCTTTCAGTTTGGAAACGGTTTTTTTATCGCGGAAAGTAACCAGTGCGCCATTTCTTTTAATGCTGCTTCTATCAATGGCCACTTTGATGTTGCCTTCAGAGATGGTGCCGATATTGGTCCAGCTGCCGCCGCTGCTCGATGTGGTTGTTGTTTCACAGGCACTCAACATCAAAGCCGCAAATACGGTTGCAGCTAGGGAAAAACGTTTGATATTCATAAAACCTCATTATTTACAGAAAGTCAGTCGATATTATCCGTGAAGATGGCATATATCGTAAATCGATTTTGCAAAGTTGAACCTCTGAAAAGAAATTTATGAAAAATACGCTGAAAAGGCCGTCTGAAACCTGTTTTTCAGACGGCCTTGAAGTGTAAAATCATGTATAATTGCAAACAATTTGGTTTTCATCCCATAGGAAGATCCGACATGATTAACCCTATCGCTGCACTTTCCCCATTAGATGGCCGCTACGCCAAATCCGTTGAAGCATTGCGTCCGATTTTCTCCGAATACGGCCTGATGCGTGCGCGTGTCAAAGTTGAATTAAACTGGCTCAAAGCTCTTGCCGCCGAGCCTAAGATTGCAGAAGTTCCTGCTTTCAGCGATTTTACGCTTGCCGAAATCGACAAAGTGATCGAAAACTTCTCGCTTGAAGATGCCGCCGCCGTCAAAGCCATTGAGGCGACCACCAATCACGATGTCAAAGCCATCGAATATTGGCTTAAAGAACGCTTCTCCGGCGTGCCTGAAGTGGCTGCTGCCAGCGAGTTCATCCACTTTGCCTGCACCAGCGAAGACATCAACAACCTGTCCCACGCTTTAATGCTGCAAGAAGCGCGTGAGGCTGTTTTGCTGCCGAAACTGGCCGAAATCATCGAGAAGTTGACCGGCATGGCGCATGAGTTGGCTGCCGTCCCTATGATGAGCCGTACGCATGGCCAGCCTGCTACACCAAGCACATTGGGTAAAGAAATCGCCAATGTCGTGTACCGCCTGCAACGTCAGTTTAAAAACCTGCAAGCGCAAGAGTTCCTCGGCAAAATCAATGGCGCAGTCGGCAATTACAATGCCCATATGGTCGCTTATCCCGATGTGGATTGGGAAACCCATTGTCGCAACTTCGTTGAAATCAGCCTCGGCCTGACCTTCAACCCCTACACCATTCAAATCGAGCCGCACGACTATATGGCGGAATTCTTCCAAGCCATCAGCCGTGTCAACACGATTCTGATCGACTTCAACCGCGATGTTTGGGGCTATATTTCTTTGGGTTACTTCAAACAAAAAGTCAAAGCAGGCGAAGTCGGTTCTTCCACCATGCCGCACAAAGTCAATCCGATCGACTTTGAAAACTCCGAAGGCAACCTCGGTATGGCCAATGCCGTATTGGGCTTTTTGTCCGAAAAACTGCCGATTTCCCGTTGGCAGCGCGACCTGACCGACAGCACCGTATTGCGCAATATGGGCGTAGGCGTGGGCTATACCGTATTGGGCTTTGCCGCCCATCTGCGCGGTCTGAACAAGCTTGAGCCGAATCCTGTCGCCCTTGCTGCCGATTTGGACGCTACTTGGGAGCTGCTGGCCGAGCCGATCCAAACCGTAATGCGTCGTTACGGCGTGGCCAATCCTTACGAGAAGCTGAAAGACCTGACACGCGGTAAAGACGGCATTACGCCTGAAGTGTTGAAACTCTTTATCGAGTCGTTGGAAATTCCGGCAGAAGCCAAAGCCAAATTGCTTGAGCTGACCCCTGCGTTGTATGTGGGCAAAGCTGAAGAGTTGGCAAAACGAATTTAAAAGGTTTTTGTAGGGTGCACTTTCTTAGTTATTGGGATTTTTTGATAGATAAGAAACCAACCCTTTGCATCCGACAAATTAAAAAGGCCGTCTGAAATCTTTTTCAGACGGCCTTTTTCGATTCAAACCGTTATTTCACTTTGTCTTTCAATGCCCCGTAGCCGGCTGCGTCCATTTCTTCCAAAGGAATGAATTTCAAACTTGCGCCGTTGATGCAATAGCGCAGGCCGCCTTTGTCTTTCGGACCGTCGGCGAAGACGTGTCCCAAGTGCGAATCGGCGGCATGGCTGCGCACTTCGGTGCGGCGCATGTTGTAGCTGAAATCGTCATGTTCGGTAACGGCGGCAGCGTTAATCGGACGGGTGAAGCTCGGCCAGCCGCAGCCGGAATCGAATTTGTCGGCGGAACTGAACAGGGGTTCGCCGCTGACAATGTCCACATAAATGCCAGGTTTGAACAGATGGTCGTATTCGTGGCTGAAGGCGTATTCGGTCGCGCTTTTTTGGGTAACTTGGTATTGCTCTTCGGTCAGGATGCGTTTGAGTTCGGCATCGCTGGGTTTTTTATACGTTGCCGCGTCGAAGCCTTTGCCTTGCGGGGCGGCTTTGCTTTTGCCCGGCAGCGGTTCGTCGGCTTTGCGGATGTCGATGTGGCAGTAGCCGTTCGGGTTTTTAATCAGGTAGTCCTGATGGTATTCCTCGGCGTCGTAGAAGTTTTTCAGCGGCTCGTTTTCGACGACGAGGGGAAGTTTGTATTTTTGCTGCTCGCGTTTGAGTGCGGCGGCGATGACGGCTTTTTCGGCGGGGTCGGTGTAGTACACGCCACTGCGGTATTGCGTGCCGGTGTCGTTGCCTTGTTTGTTGAGGCTGGTCGGGTCAACGACGCGGAAATAGTATTGCAGGATGTCGTCTAGGCTGAGTTTGTCGGCATCGTAGGTGACTTTGACGGTCTCGGCATGGCCCGTATCGCGGTAGGACACGTCTTCGTAGCTTGGGTTTTCCGTTTTGCCGTTGGCGTAGCCGGATACGGCGTCAATCACGCCGTCTATGCGTTGGAAATAGGCTTCCAAGCCCCAAAAGCAGCCACCGGCGAGGTAGATGGTGCGCGTATTCATGATTGCTGAATCCTTTTTCTGTGTGTCGGGTTTGTAAAATGTGTTTTTCAGACGGCCTAAATCGGCATCGGGATCGCGGATTAACGCCAATGCCTGCGCTTCGTTGATGCTGCCTTTGACGATGCGCTGCACGTCGCCGTCTTTGCCGATTAATGCCCACGAAGGGTAAACACTGATATTCAGGCTTTGGGCGATGGTGCCACCGTTGTCGGTAACGACGGGCAGCTTAGGATAATTCAAACCGGCATACCATTTTTGAAAGTCGCCGTCTTTTTTCTCGTGTAGAAAACCGGGCGAGGCAATGGTAATCAGGTTGGCAGAACCGAATTTTGCATCTTGCGCCCATTTTTCGGTCTGCCCCAGTTCGGACAAACACAAAGGACACCAACTTGCCCAAAATTTAATCAGGGTAGGTTTGTCTTTTTTCAGGAAAACACCGGCAGGGCGGTTGTCAGGGGTTTTCAACGAGGACAATGCCTGCGGTACGGTTGCGGCTTCGGTATCCATCATTTTGGATGAGCAGGCGCCAAGCGCAAGCAGGCAGCCGAACTTGGTGCAAAGTGAAAATAATGTGCGGGGATTCATCTCTATGTTTCCTGTATGGATGGTTTGTTTCGTTAGACGTTGGAAATGCCAAAACCTGACAACCTTGATTTTCAGACGACCTTGCCACGTAAAATACGCTACAATACTCCCTATTTCAAGTTTCTAAAATTAAAAGGAAAATTTAATGTTCAGCTTCTTCCGTCGCAAGAAAAAACAGGAAACTCCGGCTCCTGAGGAGGCTCAAGTTCAGGAAACCGCAGCAAAAGTAGAATCTGAAGTTGCTCAAGTAGTTGAAAATATTAAAGAAGATTCCGAATCTTTAGCAGAAAACGTCAAAGGGCATGTTGAATCAGTTGTCGAATCGGCTGTTGAAACTGCCAGTGAAACCGTCGAACAGGTTCGGGAAGCTTTAACCGAAATGCCGTCTGAAACAGTTGAGAAAGTAGAAGAACACGTTGAAGCGGCAAAAGAAGCGGCCGTTGAAACTGTCAGCGAGGCTGTTGAACAGGTTCAAGAAACCGTTGTCGAGATGCCGTCTGAAGTAGCTGAGGCTGCTGAAGAAATGGCAGAACAGACTGAAGCCGTAAAAGAAGCAGCTGTTGAAACCCTCAGCGAGGCTGTTGAACAGGTTCAAGAAACCGTTGCCGAGATGCCGTCTGAAGTGGCCGAGGCTGCTGAGGAAGTAGTAGAGCAAGCCGAAGCGGTAAAAGAAGAAGCTGTTGAGGCAGTTAGTGAAGCTGTCGAGCAAGTTCAAGAAGCCGTTGCAGAAACACCGGCTGAAGCCCCTGCTCCGGTAGAAGAACACAAGCTCAGTTGGGCTGCGCGTTTGAAACAAGGCTTGACCAAATCACGCGACAAAATGGCAAAATCATTGGCAGGCGTGTTCGGTGGCGGACAGATCGACGAGGATTTGTACGAAGAGCTGGAAACCGTGCTGATTACCAGCGATATGGGCATGGAAGCCACCGAATACTTGATGAAAGACGTGCGCGACCGTGTCAGCCTCAAAGGCCTCAAAGACGGCAACGAATTACGCGGCGCGCTGAAAGATGCGCTATACGACTTGATTAAGCCTTTGGAAAAACCTTTGATCTTGCCGGAAACCAAGGAGCCTTTCGTGATTATGCTTGCCGGTATTAACGGCGCAGGCAAAACCACGTCTATCGGCAAATTGGCCAAATACTTCCAAGCACAGGGCAAATCTGTGTTGCTGGCGGCAGGCGATACTTTCCGTGCCGCCGCGCGTGAGCAGCTTCAAGCTTGGGGCGAGCGCAATAATGTGACCGTGATTTCGCAAACCACAGGCGATTCCGCAGCCGTTTGCTTCGATGCCGTCCAAGCCGCCAAAGCGCGCGGGATCGACATCGTGCTTGCCGATACAGCCGGTCGTCTGCCGACGCAGCTTCATTTGATGGAAGAAATCAAAAAAGTGAAGCGCGTGTTACAAAAAGCCATGCCTGATGCGCCACATGAAATCATCGTCGTGCTTGATGCCAATATCGGGCAAAACGCTGTCAACCAAGTGAAAGCCTTTGACGAAGCGCTGGGTCTGACCGGCCTTATCGTCACCAAGCTAGACGGTACGGCTAAAGGCGGTATCCTTGCCGCCCTTGCCTCCGACCGCCCTGTTCCTGTCCGCTACATCGGCGTAGGCGAAGGTATCGACGATTTGCGTCCGTTTAATGCCAAAGCGTTCGTAGATGCCCTATTGGATTAAACAGACAGGCTGAGGCTTGTAAACGCAGTTTGCGGGGGATTTCTGAGCCGTATTTTGAAAGACTCAGCATTCGGTTGATCCAGCCAAACAGGCTGTTAAAAAGGCCGTCTGAAACCTAAAATCAGGTTTCAGACGGCCTTTATTTATTTACGGGTTTAGTTTTTCCGTGCGGTAACAAACTCGGCCAGTTGGCGCAGGCGCAGGGCTTTGTCGCCGAATGGATCGATCAGGGCAACGGCTTCTGCAATCAGCGTTTCTGCGTAAGTACGCGCGGCCTGCAGGCCCATCAGTTTGACGTAGGTTGGTTTGTCGTTGTCCGAGTCTTTACCGGCGGTTTTGCCCAAGGTGGCGGTATCGGCTTCGCAGTCCAATACATCATCGATTACTTGGAAAGCCAGGCCCAATTTGGCGGCGTAGTGGTCTAAGGTTTGGATTTGCGCCGGTGTTAAGTCTGGGCAGGAAAGTGCGCCTAAGGCCACGGCCGCGCGGATGAGTGCGCCGGTTTTGAGGCTGTGCATCTGTTCCAATTCGGCCTGATTCATGGCTTTGCCGACATTGGCAAGGTCGATGGCTTGTCCGCCCGCCATGCCGAGGCTGCCGGATGCCTGGGCCAGCGTGGACAACATGGCAAGCTGGCGTTCGGCAGGCAGGCCGGTCGGACGGCTCAGTACATCAAAGGCTTGGGTTTGCAGCGCATCGCCGACCAAAAGGGCAGTTGCTTCATCGTATTGCACATGGCAGGTCGGTTTGCCGCGGCGCAGGCTGTCGTTGTCCATTGCCGGCATATCGTCGTGAACCAGCGAATAGACATGCACCATTTCGATGGCCGCCATCGCCTGCTCGACGGCGTTTTGGTTTACTTCGCCCAATTCGGACGCAGCCAGCACCAAGAGGGGGCGCAGCCGTTTGCCGCCGCCGAGGGTAACGTAACGCATGGCTTCGTGCAGCGTGTGCGGCACTTGGCTTTCAGACGGCAAAAAATGCGCCAGTAGCAATTCGGTTTGCGCTTGGGCTTTTTGCTGCCATGTTTTGAGTTCATTCGCCGGGTTCAAGGTTCAACTCCTTCAGTTCGCCGGCATCCAAGACTTGCAGTTTCTGCTCGACTTCCGCCAATTTGGTTTGGCAGTATCTGACCAATTCGTTGCCTTCCTGATAGGCGGCCAAAGCGTCTTCCAGCGGCATTTCGCTGCTTTGCATGGCCTGGGTCAGGGTTTCGAGGCGGGATAAGGCTTCTTCAAAGGATTGGGGGGCGTTTTTTTTCATGGTTTGAAATGATGGGCAGAAAAGGGGAATTGTAGCATTTTTAGATGATGAAGGCCGTCTGAACAGGGATGAAAACGAAATCAAAGATTTCTGTTTCTTTGTTCAGACGGCCTTTTTTCAAACGGGATAACGTTATCAGCCCGGTAAAACGGCTTTTTGATAGTTGAGCGCGATAAACTGCTTCTCGGCATCCAATTCAGTGATTTTAAACAATGCCTGTGATTTGGGCAGCGCGTCAAACGGAATACCGGTCGCGCGCGTTACCAGCGGCAGGCCTTCAATGCGGACGAGGTCTTCTTTGAGGATGGTGGCCGTCAGCTCACTCGTGCCTTGCTGTTGCAGATAGACGAGGCTCCAGTAGGCTTCCATTTGGCGTTGGAAATCGGCGTAGGCTGTATAGGCGGTATCAAAGTCACGCAGCGCGGCGAAAAGCTCGGCATCGCTGTTTTGATACAGCGGCTCGGCAGTATCGTCGATCAGGCTGATCAGCTGCTTTTGGTTGATGTAGTCGGCGGCGCGGCGCAGCGGCGAGGTAAACCAGCCGTAATGCTGCACGCCCATGCCGATGTGCGGCTCGGATTTGGTGCTCATGCGCACTTTGCCTGCCGGTTGGACGCGGAAAAGGCCGGGCAGCTCGTTTTCGTCCAGCATTTGCGCCCAAGTGCTGTTGGCAAGAATCATCATCTCGCTGACCAGCGTATCGATGGGCGAACCGCGTTCGCGGCGGACGACGGATACGTTGCCTTCTTCATCCAATTCGATGCTGTAATCGTATTGCGGCGCACGGTCGGGCTCGTATTTGCCGCGCGCTTTTTGCAGGGCGATGGCGAATTGATAGAACCAAATCAGGTCTTGATGGTGGGCGAACATCATTTCGCCCGCTTCGTCCAAGCCGGTTTCGGCGTTGAAATGCGGCTCGATGGTTTGAATGCGCAGGTTTTCGGCGATGTTGACCGCTTCGATTTTGCAGGTTGGCGTGCCGACGTTGAACTCGCTGTCCACATCAAAATAAATGCTGATGGAAGGGCGGTATGCGCCTGCATCAAGGCTGAACGCGGCAATCCAGTTTTCGGGCAACATGGTAATTTTGCCGCCGGGGAAATAAACCGTGCTCAAGCGTTCCATGATGTTTTTTTCCATTTTGTCGCCTTGCTTAATGGCAAGCGACGGCGCGGCGATGTGGATACCGACGCGCTTCATGCCGTTGCCCAAGTCGGTCAGGCTCAAGGCATCGTCCACTTCGGTGGTCGATTCGTCGTCAATGGAAAAGGCGGTAACGTCGGCCTTGGGCAAGTCGGGCATTTCAGGAAGCGGAAGGTCGGGGAAGCCTGTTCCTTTGGGGAAGTATTTGATTTCAAACCCGTCTTGCAGGTATTGGGGAATGGACGTAATGCCGCCTGTTTTTTTCGCCAGTTCGTAGGCGGAGATTTTCAGCTCGTCGGCGGCTTTGGTAAAGGCTTTGTAGGTCAGCGACTGCTTGTCGGGCGCGTGTAAGATGGTTTTCAAATCCGCCGCGATTTCAGACGGCATCTCGCCGCGTTTTAAGGCTTCCGCCCAAGCGTCGATTTGCGCGTCTTGCTGTTTTTTGCGTTCGATGGCGGCAAGCGCTTGTTTTAAGGTTTCTTCGGGTGCGGCTTTGAACACGCCTTTGGCTTTTTTATAGAAATACATCGGCGCGGCGTAAAGCGCAATCAAAGTTGCCGCCAGCTCGGTTTTGGTCGGCGCATGGCCGTAATATTCTTCGGCGATGGTTTCGGCGGTAAATTCCTCTTCGCTGCATACTTCCCACAATAAATCGGTGTCGATGTCCGCCGCCTGTGCCTGCGCGTTCTCCAAAAACGCCGCCATATCGCCGTCAAACTCGGCAAAGACATTGTTTGCCTTCACTTTGGTGCGTTTGCCGTGTTGGGTATCGACTTGGTAGGTGGCGTCGTTTTTTTGGACGATGGAGGCAACTTTGAATTGGCCGGACTCTTCGTAAAAGATATTCATTTTTTTAGGATTTTATGATTTGTAGGAAACGCGTGATTTTAGCAGATTTGCACAAGAAAGGCCGTCTGAAAAACATACTTTCAGACGGCCTGTTCAAACGGCGGATGATTAATACTGATATGCCGCCAGTTTACGTTTGATTTCAGGCAGGGCGGCGCGAGCGGCCTGTTCGCCCAATTGGATGGCGCGTTGTTTTTGGTCGAAGCCGCCAACCGAACCCAGCTCCAAAACCTGCGGTTTGATGACTACATTGGCTTGTCCTAATTCTTGGTGCAACGCAGTTTGACTCATTACGTTGAAGGTTTGGTCAAGATAGGAGAACATGCCTTGGCTGACGTTTTTGGCCGGACGGGCGGAAATATCGACGGCAATGATGAAGTTTGCACCCAGTTTTTTCGCCGCGCTGACCGGTACGGGCTGCGACAGGCCGCCGTCTACATATTTGCGGTTGCCGATGACGACAGGTTGGAACACGTTCGGAATCGACGCAGAAGCACGGACGGCCTGTCCGGCATTGCCGACGTTAAACACCACCGGTTTGCCACTTTCAAAATCGGTCGCAACGGCGGCAAATTTGATGGGGAACTGCTGCATCGGGCGGTTGCCGACTTTGCGATTGATGTAGTTTTGCAGTTTTTCGCCTTTGATGAAGCCGCTGGTGGACAAGGTCAAATCCACCAAATCGGTTTTACCCAAAATTTCCGCTTCCAATTCGAGGCGGTCGGGCGACATTCCCGAAGCGTACATACTGCCGACAATCGAGCCCGCGGATGTGCCGGTAACAATTTTGACCGGAATATTGTTTTCTTTCAAAACCTTAATAATTCCGATATGGGCAAAGCCTTTGGACGCGCCGCCGCCCAAAGCCAGCGCAACCGTGGCTTTCGGTTTGGGTGCAGTATGTGAAACCGTATTTTGACCCTGCGTAGAAGGTTTGGATTGCGGCGCGTTGCCGCTTGGACAGGCAGCCAATACCAAGACGGACGAAGCGGCTAAAAACGTTTTGAATGTGGAAAAAAGTTTATTCATGTTCAGACAGCCTTTAATATGTCGAAAGGGTTATTTTACTCCGAAATGAGGTCGAAAGGCCGTCTGAAATCAGGTTTCAGACGGCCTTTAAAATCAAGTTTAAACCAATTCGAGCTGTTTTTCCAAGCTTTCGACCAGTTGGTCGTCCAAATTCAAAGCTTGGGACAAACGGCTCAGGAACACGATTTCCTTGCGCGACAAGTCCGCACAGACCAATCTGGCCGCCAGATAAGTTTCGGCTGCCAAAGCCTCGTCGCTGCCGACCGCAGCCGCAATTTGCTCGATAGAGGCCGGTTGCGCATATTCCGCCTGCAACCATGCCGCCGTTTCCGCATCGCTGCCGCTTTCACGCTCAATCGCCGCGCGTTCCGCATCGTCAATCAGGCCGTCTGAAGCCGCCGCCGCAATCATCGTTTGCAAAATCACACGGCTGTGGTTTTCACCAATCAGACCGGCAGGTTGGAACGCACTTTGCGGCAATTCTTCCTGCTGGCGGTTTTGTTTCCAGTTTTGATAGCCTTTATAAGCCAGAAAACCCAAAGCAGCGACCGAACCGGCCTTGACCAGCTTCTTCGTATTTTTCTTTTTCAACAGCATTGATGCCAAAGCACCCGTCAGTGCGCCGCCGCCGAAAGAATTGAGCGGGCTCTCCGCAACCGCTTTGCCGCCTTTTTGAGCCGCACCCAAAACCTGATTGAGCAACTGACTGAAATCCATAAAAAATCTCCTGAAAACAAATACATTGCAAATATAGGGCAGAAACACCAAAAAACCAAGCCAAAGAAAGTTAAAAGGTGCAAACAAGTTTTCAGACGGCCATAGCCGACTTTCGGTACAATCACACCATTCCAAACAATAAACCCCATCATGACCGATACCGCCCAAATCATTACCAGCTATGGCCGCCGCTATATTGTCCGCACCCTCGACGGCCAAACATATGACGCCACCACCCGCAAAAAACGCGTCGATTTTGCCTGCGGCGACCAAGTCCGCATCAGCCCCATCAACGGCGAACAAGTTGTGATTGAAGACTATCTTCCGCGCGAAAGCCTGCTCTACCGCCAAGACGCATGGAAAACCAAACTGATTGCCGCCAACGTTACCCAACTCCTTATCGTAACTGCCGCGAGCCCCTCACCCAGCGAGGCCCTGTTGCAACGCGCCCTCCTCGCGGCAGAAGCGGCCGGCATTAACGCCGTTATCGTCCTCAACAAAGCCGACCTGCCCGAAACCGCCCAATGGCGCGAGAAACTCAAATTCTACGAAACCCTCGGCTACTCCGTGGTCGAAACCAACGCATTGGAAAATGCCGACATCCTGCGCCCTATTTTAGAAGGGCAAACCAACATCCTGCTCGGACAAAGCGGCATGGGCAAGTCCACCCTGACCAATGCCCTACTCGGCAACCAAGCCGCCCGCACCGGCGACATTTCCACCGCGCTCGACTCCGGCAAACACACCACCACCCACGCCCAACTATACGATTTAAACGCAGAAACCCGACTCATCGACTCCCCCGGCCTGCAAGAATTCGGCCTACACCATCTCCAAGCCGCCGACCTGTTGCAATACTTCCCCGACCTGCGCCACCTCATCGGCCAGTGCCGTTTCCACAACTGCACCCACCGCGCCGAACCCGGCTGCGCCGTCAAAGCCGCTGCCGAATCCGGCGAAGCCAAACCCGAGCGCATCGAATTTCTGCAACGCGTTACCGATGAATTGTTGAGATAAAGTTTTAACGAAAATAAGCGTTTGGATAAATAAAAAGGCCGTCTGAAAGTTTCAGACGGCCTTTGCTTGGGCTATCATTTGTTTTGAATATCGATAGAAGATGGCTCTAGAGGCAAATAATACAGCTTATTACGTTTTCCCTCCGCATGGATTAAATTGTTTGCCGTATTCCCCCATAACCTTGCGGAATTTCTTCGCAATATTTGAGCGGTCTTCGCCGAATCGAGCCCAAAAGAACGAGCCTAATTTCACGCCATCGTCTTCCAACCATTTTTCCAATGTAATCTCATCAGATTTTTTGCGGCGATTTTTATAGTTTGCCCAAACCAAGCATGCGAATTCTTCCTCTTCTTCCTGCTTGATTTTCCGGCCGTCTATACACAGTTGCGCCATTGTCAGATAGACGGAAAATTCTCGAGGAGTCAGATTTTCCACGCAAACCGTACCAAAGTGGATGTGCCCTTTTTCCACATCAATAACAACCTGCGTATCATCCAACATTTCTTGTATACACATCACAGCTTGAGAAAAAGTTTGAGACCTTTGCAAAATTCCTTTCCCCCCAGCAACCGAAACCCAAACACAGGTTTTCGGCTGTTTTCGCCTCCAATCACTCCTAATTTTACCCAAATGTCACCTTAATCCTCCCCGGATACCTGATAATCAGGCATCCGGGCCGCCTTTTAGGCGGCAACAGGCACACTTAGCCTGTTAGCCGCTTTCAACAGGTTCAAACACATCGCCTTCAGATGGCTTTGCGCACTCACTTTGAGCAGCCCGAAATAGGCTGCCCGCGCATAGCGGAATTTACGGTGCAGCGTACCGAAGCTTTGTTCGACCACATAACGGGTCTTCGACAAATATCGGTTGCGTTTGGTTTGCGCTTCCGTCAGCGGACGGTTGCGGTGGGCTTTGCGCATAATACCGTCCAGCAACTGGTGCTTTTTCAGATGTTGCCGGTTTTCCGCACTGTCGTAGCCTTTGTCGGCATAGACAGTCGTACCTTCGGCAATGTCCTCCAACAAAGGCGACAGGTGGTTGCACTCATGGGTATTGGCGGGAGTGATGTGCAGTTTCTCGATATAGCCCTCCTCATCGGTGCGGGTATGTTGTTTGTAACCGAGTCTGTATAAACCGTTTTTCTTTGTCCAATGGGCATCTTTGTCTTTGCTCGGTGTGGTTTGGCCGCTGACTTGTCCTTCCTCATCAACTTCTATGGCCTGACGCTGTTTGCCGCCGGCGGTCTGAATAATGGTGGCGTCAATGACGGCGGCAGATGCTTTCTCTATTTTTAAGCCTTTTTCGGTCAGTTGGCGGTTAATCAGTTGCAGCAATTCGGACAGGGTGTCGTCTTGCGCCAGCCAGTTACGGTAGCGGCATAAGGTGCTGTAATCGGGGATGCTCAGTTCGTCAAAGCGGCAAAACAGGTTGAAGTCGATGCGGGTAATGAGGCTGTGTTCGAGTTCGGGATCGGAGAGGCTGTGCCATTGGCCGAGCAGGACGGCTTTGAACATGGATAGCAGTGGATAGGCGGGACGGCCGCGGTGGTCTCGAAGGTAACGGGTTCTTTGACGATTCAGGTACTACTCGATCGGCTGCCAATCAATCACCTGATCCAACTTCAATAGTGGGAAGCGGTCGATGTGTTTGGCGATCATGGCTTGTGCGGTTTTCCGGAAGAAAGTGCTCATGAGAAATCCCCTAAATGTCTTGGTGGGAATTTAGGGGATTTTGGGGAATTTTGCAAAGGTCTCAGGCCGTCTGAAAGTTTCAGACGGCCTTTTGTTGAAGCATAACCAAATTTACCTTTCAACCGGTATCGCTACCTTAGCGGGAAAGAGACGGTGCTTTTCGCGGCGGATTGATCATGAGAAGCACGGCTTCTTCAATTTGTTTGTCCTCCCGATCATGGAGTTCTACCGGAAACTTCAGACGCAATACTGTAATAATAGCGCCAACCGATAAGCCTGCATCATTAAGCAATTCGATTTCTTTAAGTACCGGTGCGGAAAGGTTTAACATGGTTTCTCCTTATGGTTTGGATAAGCCTTAGCCCACTTTATCCCCGGGCTGTGCGCCTGCGTCGACATCGAGGAGCTTCAGTTTGCCCTCTGCCGTGGCGGCGGAGAGGATCATGCCTTCGGATACGCCGAATTTTGCCATTTTGCGCGGGGCGAAGTTGGCGACGGCGATGACCATGCGGCCGTTCAATTCGGCAGGATTTGGGTAAGACGCGGCGATGCCGGAGAAGATGATGCGTTTTTCAAAACCGAAATCGAGGTCGAATTTCAGGAGTTTGGTGCTGCCTTCGACGGCTTCGCAGTTCAATACTTTCGCGACGCGCATGTCGATTTTCATGAAGTCGTCGAAGCTCGCTTGTTCGGCGACTTTTTCGTATTTGCTCTCTTCGGCGGCAGGCGTGGCTGCTGCTGCGATACTTTGTTTGTTGGCTTCGATTAAATCGTCCACTTGTTTTTGCTCCACTCGTTGCATGAGGTGTTCGTATTTGTTGATGGCGTGTTCGCCCAAGGTTTTGCGTGTATTTGCCCAAGTGATGGCTTCCAAATTCAGGAATTTGGCGGCGTTTTCGGCCACTTTCGGCAATACGGGGGCGAGGTAGGCGGTCAACATGGTAAAGGCGTTGATGAGCTCGCTGCATACTTCGTGCAGGCGTGCGTCTTGGCTTTCTTGTTTCGCGAGTTCCCAAGGTTTGTTGGCATCAACGTATTCGTTGACAATGTCCGCCAAGGCCATGATATCGCGCAGGGCTTTGGCATATTCGCGGCTTTCGTAGCATTCGGCAATGGCTTCGCTTTGTGCGGCGAGTTTTGCCAGCAATTCGCTGTCGGCAACGTCTTTCAGACGGCCTTCAAAGCGTTTGGCGATGAAACCTGAAGCGCGGGCGGCGATGTTGACGTATTTGCCGACGAGGTCGCTGTTGACGCGGCTGATAAAGTCTTGCAGGTTCAAATCGATGTCTTCGATTTTGCTGTTGAGTTTGGCGGCGATGTAGTAGCGCATCCACTCAGGGTTCAGGCCTTGTTCCAGATAGGATTTGGCGGTGATGAAGGTGCCGCGCGATTTGGACATTTTTTGTCCGTCCACGGTCAAAAAGCCGTGTGCGTACACGCCGGTCGGGGCGCGGTGGCCGGAGAAATGCAGCATGGCAGGCCAGAACAGGGCGTGGAAATAGAGGATGTCTTTGCCGATGAAGTGGTACATCTCGGTTTGGCTGCCGGCTTTAAAGTATTCGTCGAAATCGATGCCGATGCGGTCGCACAGGTTTTTAAACGACGCCATGTAGCCGACAGGCGCGTCCAGCCAGACGTAGAAGTATTTGCCCGGCGCGTCGGGGATTTCAAAACCGAAATACGGCGCGTCGCGGGAGATGTCCCAGTCGGACAGGGTGGTTTCTTCGCCTTCGCCCAGCCATTCTTTCATTTTGTTGAGGGCTTCAGGTTGCAGATGGGGCTTACCGTCATGCAGGTTGTTGCCGGAAGTCCATGCTTTGAGGAAGTCGGCGCATTCGCCCAGTTTGAAGAAGAAGTGTTCGGATTCGCGCAATTCGGGTTTGGCGCCGGAAACGGCGGAATACGGGTTGATCAGTTCGGTCGGGGAATAGGTCGTGCCGCAGACTTCGCAGTTATCGCCGTATTGGTCTTGGGCGTGGCATTTGGGGCATTCGCCTTTGACGAAGCGGTCGGGCAGGAACATTTGTTTTTCAGGGTCGAAAAGCTGCTCGATGACGCGGCTTTCAATTTTGCCGTTGGCTTTCAGAGCGCGGTAAATGTCTTGGGAAAACTGTTTGTTTTCAGGGGAGTGGGTGCTGTAATAATTGTCGTAACCGATGTTGAAACCGGTAAAGTCGGCGAGGTGCTCTTCGCGCACTTTGGCAATCATGTCTTCAGGCGCGATGCCTTGTTTTTGCGCGGCAAGCATCACGGGCGTGCCGTGGGTATCGTCGGCGCAGCAGTAGTAGCATTCGTGGCCGCGCAGTTTTTGGAAGCGTACCCAAACGTCGGTTTGGATGTGTTCGACCATATGGCCGAGGTGGATGCTGCCGTTGGCATACGGCAGCGCAGAAGTGACAAGGATTTTGCGTGTCATGGTTTGTGCTTTTAAAAACAATGAATAAAGATGTTGGGAATTATACCGCAAAACAATACGCAAAGGCCGTCTGAAACCCGATTGCCGGTGTTTCAGACGGCCTTTTGAGACTTAGTAGAAAGATTAAGACCTTTCGATTCGGTTCAGCATCTTCGCTTACGAAATCATCATGCCACGCGATTGGGATTGCGCCAACTGCCTTTGTTGCGTTTCATATTCAAACTGCTGCGCCGTCTGCTGGATTTGATTCAGGCTTTCTGCTGTCGGGGTAACGGCTGCCTTATCCATATTGACCACCGCCTCATTTAGGTCGGGAGATTCGTGGGCGATACTGATTTCCCTGGTGCGTTCGTCAACATCAATCAGCGACACACCGCGCAGCCCTTGTGCGTAACCTGCCGCCGCCATCGATATGCCAATCCTGTCCAAATCTTCTTCACGGTAAGGGATGTTTTCATGTCGACAAAAATCAACGAAACATTCTTTGCCCTGATGGTATATGTTTTGGGCGAATATCGGCATATCTTGAATTGAGAAATTTATGTTCCGACCATCTTGGTCTTGAGCAAGATACCAATATGGGTCTATGGTTTCCCAGAATTTTTTAACGTCCCTTTCGTTTTCAGCGAATGTATAACTGCGTCCGCGATGTTCTACCACCAATGCCGCGCCCTTGCTGCGGTTTTCGGCAATCTGTTCCAAAAAGGCATTGACCTGTTTGTCGGGACGGGACCAGAAAAGACCGCTGCCGTCGAAATTCTTGTCCGCCAAACCGATGAAGCCCAATCCTTTGCCGGAAAAGTCAATACAGGAATTATCGTCTGCACTATATCTTTTGCTGAAACCTGGGATTTTTCCTCCTGCCGCTAAATTAGGATACGGGACCAGTTTGTCAAACTGCGCCTTATCAATATCGACGGTAATAGAACTGATTGTTTTGCCATTCCCATTTTTATAATACTCCCAGTCATGTTCGCCGAGATTATCTCCACCTTTGGCAAATATACTCTCACCTGTTGACCAGCCGGCGCAAAAGGACGGTTTGGCATCCAACGCTTCGCCAGGTTTTCGTGCTTCCAGCCAGACATGCCCCCAAGTGGATGTTTCCCATTTACCTTTGTCTTGATTAAAATGTGGTACTCCTGAAGGAGCAAATTTTACAGTAAGCCTGTAAGTTCCGGCAGTCATATATTTCCTTTCTTAATAAAATAGTGCAATATAAGGTGAGATTTCAAGATAGGTGGCAACAATACCGGATGCTTGCAAATGCATCTTGATTTCAGGCGGGCTTTCGTCTTTAAAATCGCAGCGGTATTTGCCGTAGGGGGCATCGAAACCGCCTCTGATATTGCTTCTTCCTACTGCGTCAGGGTTGTGTGGATGGATAAGTTCCCAGCCATTACCGCCATCAAACCAGTGGAATTCATCTGTTTTATCCGAACGCCTATCTTTGTAAATTAATATTTCCTGCCCATTTTGCAGGTAATAACAGTTAATAGAAATATTATAGGGTATCTTCATTCTTTCTTCCTGGTTTATAGCAGCCTCATTCCGGTATTCAGTCTTTAAGCTAATAACATAACGCTTCTTCGCCCACGAATCCACCGTATAGCTGACTGTTTTACCTTCCCCCATAGGGAAGGGAACGACCTCGGCAGGGAAAAGTGCTTGGGACAAGTAAACCTTCACCAAATCACACTGGGTCAACGACAAAACTACCGCTAGACTTCCAGCCCAAAGAATGGTCTTTTTAGGTATCAACCTCATAATATTTATTCCTTAATTTTAACGCGGTTTGGTAAATATTCCGCATTGGTAACACCTGATTTTAACCATTCTCAAGTGCAATAAACATAATTTATCCTTGATAAAAAATTCGATCATAATATTTGCTTTCCTAATACACAGAGGAAAATTATTAAAATTGTACCGAATAAATTGGTTGCAATCGCTGCAAAAAATGCACTCCATGCTGATTTTGTAAAAAATCTTGGCTTCTTAATTGAAGGATAAATTGAACTTATAAAACAAAACAGTCCCTAAATATAATAGAAAATCCATGCAATGCCTGCTTTGGTATCTATAGAAGTCAAAATATCATATGCCATCCAACAATACAAAACCAATGAAAGAAATATTGCGCCAATTACTGCCCCGCTGCGTAAACGCATATATAAGCAATAACTCGCTGCAATAGAAACCCAAAAACCAAGTAAATTTTCAATAAGACTCCGATCTATCGAAAAGTATCCATAGTATCTTATGTTGATATAGATTAAATAAGCCAAAGGCAATAACAGACTCAAAACAACGCTTACAATAGCAATCTTCTTTTCTAAAGCTATTGGTTGCTTCATACGTTCACCAATAAGGGACAGTTTTTTTGACATAAGTTACCTTATTTAATCCAAATTAATAATCCATTCCATCACATACACAATGTACGTTTTTGGAATTTACAAAAGTTACTCGTATCGAACAATATTGTCCTTCAGTTTGAACTTTACATTGTGCCTGTCAAGTTTTCCATCCACAGATAGATTAAATTGAATAGATATATTTTGACTCGAGGAAGAAATCTTAATTTCAGGACTTTCTACCTGCATACTATTCCAGTCCTTTTTATCCAATCTATATCCTATTGCGTTAAAAACCTCTCTATTATTAACTGTTAACTTCTCCAGAATAACATTTTTTGCAGATGTATCATGCCATATTTTTAAACTGTGCGGAGATTCATGTAACATATAGCTTCTAATCAGGAATATTATCAATAGCGCTATAATATAATACCAGCAAACCCATACAAAGTTATTTTAAAAAATTCTGGTATAAATATTTTCATTTACTAATTCCCAAGAAAAATATCGATTCAATCATTGCTTTCTATTTTATATCAGAATAATAGCAATTCGTCTGAAAACCAATCCTAACCCGTTTTCAGACGACCTTACTTTACTTATTGCTACCCACCTTTCAACGAGGCTACCTTCACCGCCCCCTTCAGCCGTTTGGTAAACATTCCATCCTGATAGTAGCGAATCTTGTTTACCTTCGCCGGATGTGCCATACCTTCGTAAAGGATAATTTCACTGTCCTGACTCATTCCTTTCAATTCCTGCGGCAGCATCAGCGCGCGGCGCTCTTCGCTTTCCGAAACGCTGCGTTCG